>NZ_JBHXBG010000274.1:0-4344 GCF_042726755.1 Promicromonospora sp. NPDC060271
CCGTCCCCCCCCCCCAAACACCCCCCCCCCCCCGGGGGGAGGGGGTGAGGTCGATCGTGAGGGGCTCGAAGGGGGTTGCCGGGGGGTAGGTGCCGCCCCAGAGGGTTGCGCCCTCCTCTGTCAGCTCCACCTGTCGCCACGTGAGCCGCGTGCCGTCGTCGGAGCGCTCGGGCGCTCCCGCGAGGCGGAACGCGTCCGTGCGCACGTCCGCGTCGCGGTCCCGGATGGACATGGTCCAGTCGGGGCCACCGTCGGCGGGGGCGGTGACCTCGATGTCGGCGACCTCGCCGACGAACGAGCCGAAGTGCCCGATGAAGACCACGGACCCCGTGAACGCGAACAGGGTGGACTCGGCAGTCGGGGCCGGGCTGAGTCCCGGGTCGAGCGGGAAGTGGAACGAGGCGCCGTTGCCGCCGACGGCGTCGTCCTGCACGATGCGGCCGCCGGGCGCCCCCATCACGTACATCAGCAGGCTTGCCTTGATCTCCCAGTCCAGATGAGCCACGCGAGAACGTTACTCCCACGTGCGGGTTCACGGTGCTCGGCGCCGGGGAGCGGTCATCGCGCCGGCGGGAAAGTGGTACCCGGGCAGGTGTGTTGCTCTGCGTAGACGTTGTCGACGCAGAGCAACACACTCCGCCCGCGTATGGTCTCCCCGTCGACCCTGGCGTGTTGTCCACCGCGTCGCCGCGCGTTCACGCGGGAGTCGCCCGGGTGACGGCGCGGGGTCACGCCTCGGCCACGGCGCATGGTCAGGATCGAGCCATGAGAACTACCCGGCAACGCCGCATCACCACAGCTCTGGCCGCCACGCTCGCGAGCACGCTCGCCCTGGGTGCCGCTCCGGCGTCCGCCCACCCGCGCGCCTTCGACCTCCAGGCCCATCGCGGCGGCGTCGCGCTCACCGTCGAGAACACGCTCCCGGCCTTCGACAACGCGCTCGCGCTCGGCGTGAGCACGCTCGAGCTCGACGTGCAGATCACACAGGACGGGTACGCCGTCGTCACGCACGACCGCGACCCGAACCCCGCCAAGTGCGTCGACACGGCGCCCGCGTTCCCGGGCGACCCCGAGTTCCCCTACGTGCCCAACAAGACGTACATCAAGGACCTCACGCTCGCGCAGGTCCGCACGATCGACTGCGGTTCGCTGCGGCAGCCGCAGTTCCCCGGGCAGGAGCTGCACCCGGGCGAGCGCATGCCGCTCCTGTCCGAGGTGCTGCGGCTGGTCAACCGCCACCGCGCCCACCAGGTCACGCTCAACATCGAGACCAAGGTCGAGGCCGGCGCCCCCGAGCAGACGGCGCCGCGCGAGCAGTTCGTCCAGGTCGTCGCGCACGAGGTCCGCAAGGCGCACCTCGTGGACCAGGTCACGATCCAGAGCTTCGACTGGGGCGCCCTGATGCGGATGAGCGAGGTCGAGCCGCGCTTCCCGCTCGTTGCGCTGACCAACGGCCAGCAGTTCCTCCAGGTGGGGGCGACGGGTGCCTCGCCGTGGCTCGGCGGGATCGACATCGACGACTTCCCGGGCTCGACCCAGGAGAAGTTCGTCGCGGCGGCCGCCTCGTTCGGGGCCGACGCCGTCTCGCCCGTGCACGGCGACCCGCAGGGCGGCGGTGTGAACGACCCGGGCTACGTCCCCTTCACCACGCCCGAACTCGTCGACGCCGCGCACGAGGCCGGCATGGCCGTGATCCCGTGGACCATCGACGACCGCGCCACCATCGAGTCCCTGATGGACCTCGGCGTGGACGGCATCATCACCGACCGCCCGGACCTGCTCCGCACGATCATGGCGGAGCGCCACCTCAAGCTCCCGAAGCGCTACTGACGGCCCGTCTCCGACTTGCCGAGCGATTGTGCCCAGAACTGGCGTGACTTCTGGGCACAATCGCACGGCGGACTGTCAGCCCGCCGCCTCGTTCGCCGGGGCCGCGGTATCCGGCGCTGGCCGACGGCGCTCCCGTCGGCCGCGGGCCAGCTCCGTCGCCAGCGCGTCGAGCGGCTGGGCGAACGTGTCCTCGAAACGGGCGAGCCAGGCGCGGGCGGCGGCCGTCCCGGCGTCGTCCACGGCGTAGAGACGACGCGTGCCCTCGGCGCGCACCCGGACCAGGCCGGCCTCGCGCAGCACCTTGAGGTGCTGCGAGACGGCCGGCTGGGTGATGCGCACGCGGGCCTGCAGCGCAGTGACCAGGGTGCCGGCGGGCTGCTCGCCCGGGACGAGCAGCTCCAGCAGCCGACGCCGGACCGGGTCGCCCAGCGCCTCGAACACACCCGCCTGCGCCGAGTCGGGCGCGGAGCTGCCGTCCCGCTCGGCATGGCCGGGGGCAGCGCGGTGGGTGGGCCGCGTGCCGCCGTCACGCCCGAGGTCGCCCGCCCGCGCGGCGGCCGGCACTCAGGACTCCGGCGCCGTGGTGTAGAAGGCCAGGGTGCGCTCTCCGGCGGCGCGGGCCTGGTCGGCGTCGTCCCCGGCGGCGACGGCGGCGTCGACCCAGCCCGCGTTGGCGAGCCGGGCGAACTCGATGCCCTCTGGCGAGAGCGACCACTCCTGGGCCTCGGCGGGGTCCAGGCTCTTGCCGCCGGCGAGGTGCAGGCCGAGCCCCATGAGACCGAGGTCCCAGCCGACGCCGGTGGCGCCCGGGCCGTACTGCTCCCAGAGGTCCGGGTCGACCGCTGCCTCGTGCACGAGCTCGAGCGTGGTGCCGCCGTCGGCCGGGGTCAGGTGGACGGTGAGCCAGGAGACGGTGTCGCCGAACTCCCAGGTGACCGCGAAGTTCTCCGGCGCGGCGCAGCGCTCGACCGTGCCGCCGGCGTTCCCCTCGAGCTGGTAGCGGCCACCGACGGTGAGGTCGCCGCTGACCGGCAGGAACCAGCGGGGGAGGCGCTCGGCCGACGTGAGGGCGTCCCAGAGGTCGTCGCGCTCGGCGGCGTAGGTGCGGCGGGCGACGGCGACCTTCGTCGGCACGCCGTCCCGGCTGCTGTCGCGGACCTCGCGGGTCACGAGGCCGGCTGTGGTGGCGGGGTCGATCAGGGTGGGCATGGTCTCTCCTTCTATAAGTGGCTACTTATGTTATCTCACAGGCTCGCGCCGAGGGCAAGGCGTGGGTGAGGCGGGGGATAAAAAGTGTGCCAAGCGCGCCGGTCCGCGAGTGTCGGTGAGGCGGAGTAGGTTCCGGACATGGCCCAGATCGCCGTGGTTCCCGCGACTGCCGACCGGTTCGGCGACGTCGCCCGCGTCCTCAACCCCACGGGGCGTGAGCAGGCGTGCTGGTGCATGCACTGGCGGGCACCGGCCAAGGAGGATGTCACGACGCGCGGGACCCGGCTGCGCGAGCTGACCGCACGGGAGCCGGCGCCGGGCATGCTCGCGTACCTCGGGGGCGCCGACGGGGCGAGCGCCGGCACGGGAGAGCCGGGCGTGGGAGAGCCGGGCACGGGGGAGCCAGGCGTGGAGGTGGCGGGCTGGCTCGGGTTCTCCCGCCGGTCGGACGCCGGATCGCTGCAACGGTCCCGGGTGCTGCCCGTCGGCGAGCCGGAGACCTGGCCCACCACCTGGGTCTTCATGTGCGTGACGGTGCGCGCCGGCTTCCGCAGGCAAGGCGTCGCCCAGGCCCTGCTTGACGCCGGGGCCGACTACGCCGCCGGACACGGGGCGACGGCGCTCGACGCGTTCCCCGTCGAGCCCGAACCTGGCCGCCGGGTGCCCGTGAGCGCGGCATTCGTCGGTACCGTCGGGATGTTCGAGCGTGCCGGGTTCGACCGGCTGGCGCCGACGGGTGCCACGAGCGGTCGGCTGACCCGCTGGCACATGCGGAGGGAGCTCACGCCGGGCTGAGCACCGCACGCGTCAGCCGACCGGCGCACACACGGCGGGCGCTATTCCTCTACCGGCACGACCACGCACAGCTCGAACGTCTCCCGGCCGCGGCGAAGGAGGTACCGCACGCGCTCCGCCGTCTCCTCCGACGCGTTCTCGTCCTTGTAGCTCCACCGCACGTCGACCCAGAGCAGGGCGTCGCCGACCTGCTCGACCGCCCGCACCTCCGGCACGGCGGCGACGAGCCCCTGCTCCCGGTAGGCGGCGAGCATGCCGCCGAGGGCGTCCCGCGCCGCCTCAGCATCGGGCACGACGAGGGATCGCCCGGCCTCCACCACCACCGACGGGTAGGCGAGGCTCTCGGTCACGGTCTCCAGGTCGCCCGAGCCGAGCGCCACGCCGTAGTCGACGAAGAACTTGACCAGGTCGTCCTGGTCATAGGGAGTGCTGCTCATCCCCACACGGTAGGCCGACAGCCCGTTGAGTGCTGGGTATTTGCCCCCTCAGCGCGGCCAAGGGGGCAAATAC
>NZ_JBHXBG010000275.1:0-4327 GCF_042726755.1 Promicromonospora sp. NPDC060271
ACCACTGGTGGTCGGGCCCGTCGAGGCCGTCGGGTGCGGGTCAGGCCTGGGCGAAGAACGTCCGCAGGTCCTGTACCACCAGCTCCGGGACCTCCAGGGCCGCGAAGTGGCCGCCCTTCGGGTACTCGGCCCAGTGCTCGATGCGCGCGTTGTCCCGCTCGGCGAACGCCCGGATGGTCTGGAAGTCGTCGGCGAAGACGGCCACGCCGATCCGGCCGGTGCTCACGACGGGCTCCGCCTCGGCGCGCTGCTCGGCGTAGTAGTAGCGCGCCGCCGTCGCGGACGTGTTGGTGAGCCAGTAGAGGCTGGCCTGAGCCAGCACCTGGTCGCGGGAGACCAGGCTCGTGCCGTTGCCGAAGTTCTCGAACAGCTCGCTGTAGGCGAGCTGCGCCACGGGCGAGTCGCTGAGCCCTGCGGCGATCGTCTGGGGCCGCGAGGCGTTCATCGTGTTGTACCCGCCAACGCTCTGAAACCACTGCATGTGGCCGAGGGCGGCGAACTCCTTGGGGCCGAACCCGTCCATCTCGCCCTCCGCGCCGGAGGGGAACGAGAAGAGCTGCAGCACGTGCGCCCCGAGGAAGCCCTCTGGGTCGAGGACCGCCAGCTCGCGCCCGATCATGGCGCCCATGTCGCTGCCGTGGGCGCCGTAGGTGTCGTAGCCGAGCCGCCGCATCAGCGTGTCGAAGGTGCGGGCGACGCGGGCCGTGGTCCAGCTCCCGCCGTCGGCCGGCTCGCTCAGCGGGGTGCTGAAGCCGAAGCCGGGGAGGGACGGGACGACCACGTGGAAGGCGTCCTCTGCCCGGCCGCCGTGCGCCACCGGGTCGGTCAGCGGCCCGATCAGGTCGAGGAAGTCGAGGAACGAGCCAGGGTAGGTGTGGGAGAGGAGCAGGGCCCGCGCCCCCGGCTCTGCGGAGCGGACGTGGACGAAGTGCACGTTCTGGCCGTCGATCTCGGTGACGAACTGCGAGAAGGAGTTGGCGCGCTCCTCGACCGCGCGCCAGTCGAACTCGTCGCGCCACTGCGCGACGGACTCGCGGAGGTACGACTCGGGCGTCCCGTAGTCCCACGAGTCGCCGGGGGCGGCCGGGGCGAAGCGGGTCCGGGCGAGGCGGTCCGCGAGGTCGTCGAGGTCGGCCTGCGGGATCTCGATCCGGAAGGGGCGGATGTCGGCGGCGGTGTTGTCCTGGGTGTTCTGCGTGGTCTCCATGTCTCAGACATTACGAGGGGTTCAGGAACGGTTCGTTCCTCTATTCTCTCGGAACTGGAGTAATTTCTCGGACGATTCGCTCGAAGATGGAAGGAGCCGCGATGAGTACGACGGCGGGGCGTCTGCTCGCCCTTCTCGGCCTGCTGCAGTCCCGCGCCGAGTGGTCGGGGGCCGAGCTCGCAGACCGGCTCGACGTCACCGACCGCACGGTGCGCAACGACGTCGCCCGTCTGCGGGACCTCGGCTACCCCGTCGACAGCGTGCGCGGGCCCGTCGGCCGGTACCGGCTGGGCGTCGGCGGCAAGCTGCCCCCGCTGGTGCTCGACGACGACGAGGCGGTCGCGATCGCGGTCGGCCTGCGCTCCGCCAGCGCCGTCGCCGGGATCGAGGAGAGCAGCGCCCGGGCGCTCGGCAAGCTCGAGCACGTGCTGCCCGACCGCCTGCGCCGCCAGGTGACCGCGCTGCGCGATGCCACGAGCGCCGGGCCGGTCAACACGAGCAGCAACGTCGAGGACCCCGCCGTCGACCCCGCGCTGCTCACGGAGCTGGCGGCCGCGATCCGCGACCACCAGGGCCTGCGCTGCTGGTACCGCGAGGAGCCGCGCGAGATCGAGCCGGCACGGCTCGTGGCCTGGCAGCGCCGGTGGTACCTGGTGGGGCGCGACGTCGGCTCGGGTCGGTGGCAGCCGTTCCGGGTGGACTGGCTGGAGCTGCGCACGCCGGGCGGGCGGCGGTTCGTGCCCACCGAACCGCCCGTCGACCTGACCGAGCTCGTGGTGCGCGAGGTGGCCCGGACGGGCTGGGCGGTGCACGCCCGCATCCTGGTGCACGCGCCTGCCGATGACGTGCTCGCCCGGATCAACCCTGCCGTCGGCACCGTCGAGCCGGTGGACGACAGGACCTGCGTGCTGGTCACGGGCGGGGACAGCATCGAGATGGTGGCCGTGTGGATCGGCATGCTCGGCCTCGACTTCACCGTGCGGGAGCCGCGGGGCCTGGTCGAGCACCTGGCGGAGCTGTCCCGGCGGTACGCGGCGGCGGTCGACGGGTGAACGGGCTCAGCCGCGCGTGGCGTGGCCCTGCTCGATGACCGTGGTGAGCCGGTCGCGGGTCTCCGCCAGCTCGCGCATCCGCTCGTCGATCCGGTCGCGCTCGGTGGCGAGCAGCTCGAGCATGCTCGTCGAGGCCATGCCCGTGTCCATGCACGGCATGATGTCGCGGACCGCCTTGCTGTTGAGCCCGGCGCTGTACAGCAGCTGGATCAGCCGGACGCGGTCGACGGCGTCCTCGGTGTAGTAGCGCTGGTCCGAGGGTGAGCGCTCCGAGGTCAGCAGGCCCTGCTCCTCGTAGTAGCGCAGCGCGCGAACGCTCACGCCTGCCTGCCCGGCGAGCTCGCCGATCCGCATCATCTCGCCCGTCCGCGTCATCGTGTGCCCCTGTGTCGTCTGTCTGTACCTCTGACGTCAACGTCAGATCCTACGACCTCCAAAGCCCTGAACAAGGCGCCGCTCATCTGTGATCCCGCATGTGCTCATCTGTTAGCCTGGCCGGACGTTCAACAGAGTCGTTCAGCAGAGCGGGAAGGGCGGCGGAGGAGCACGATGACGGCACTCGACGAAGAGACCGTGGGCGGCCTGGTGGCGTCCGCGCCGAGCGGCGCGGAGCTGGTGGTCCCCACCTACGACCGGTCCCGGCTGACCACCGGGATCGTCCATCTCGGGGTGGGCGGGTTCCACCGGGCGCACCAGGCGATGTACCTCGACCGGCTCATGTCCGAGGGCAAGGCGCTGGACTGGGCGGTCTGCGGCGTGGGCGTGCTTCCGGGCGACGTCCGGATGCGCGACGCGCTCGCCGCGCAGGACGGTCTCTACACGATGGTGCTCAAGCATCCGGACGGGCGCCTGGAGGCGCGCGTGATCGGGTCGATCAAGGAGTACCTGCTGGCGCCCGACGACCCCGAGGCCGTGCTCGAGAAGATGGCCTCGCCCGAGGTGCGCATCGTCTCGCTCACGGTCACCGAGGGCGGGTACAACATCCACCACGTGACCGGCGAGTTCGACCTTGCGAGCCCGGCGGTCGCGGCGGACCTGGCCGACGGCGCCGTCCCCGCGACGACGTTCGGGCTGGTCACCGAGGCCCTGCGCCGGCGGCGGGACCGGGGCGTTCCGCCGTTCACCGTGATGAGCTGCGACAACATCCAGGGCAACGGCGAGGTCGCCCGGCGGGCGTTCACGACGTTCGCCCGGGCCAAGGACGCGGACCTCGCGGCCTGGATCGAGGACAGCGTCGCCTTCCCGAGCTCCATGGTCGACCGGATCACGCCCGTCACCACGGACGCCGACCGCGCGCTGGTGGCCGAACGCTTCGGCATCGACGACGCCTGGCCCGTGGTGGCCGAGCCGTTCGAGCAGTGGGTGCTCGAGGACAGCTTTCCCACGGGCCGGCCCCCGTTCGAGGACGCCGGCGTGCAGGTGGTGTCCGACGTCGAGCCGTACGAGCTGATGAAGCTGCGCCTGCTCAACGCGAGCCACCAGGCGCTGTGCTACGTGGGCTACCTGTCCGGGTACCGGTACGCGCACGAGGTGGCGGGGCAGGACGTGTTCGCCCGGTTCCTGCTCGGCTACATGGACGACGAGGGCACACCAACACTGGAGCCGGTGCCCGGCATCGACCTGGGCCGCTACAAGCGCACGCTGATCGAGCGCTTCGCCAACCCGCACGTGGCCGACACCCTCGCGCGGCTGTGCGCCGAGTCGTCGGACCGCATCCCGAAGTGGCTGCTGCCCGTGGTCCGGCACCACCTGGCGACGGGTGGGCCGATCGAGCACGCGGCGCTCGTCGTCGCGTCCTGGGCCCGGTACGACGAGGGTGTGGACGAGGCCGGCGAGCCCATCGAGATCGTCGACAGGCTCGCCGACCGGCTGCACCGGGCGGCGCTCGCGCAGCGGAGCGACCCGCTCGCGTTCCTGCGCGACCGCGAGGTGTTCGGCGACCTGGTCGACGACGAGCGGTTCACCGCCGCGTACACGGCGGCGCTGACGTCCCTGCACGAGAGGGGTGCCCGCGCCACGGTCGAGGCCCTCGTAACCCGCTCCGAGCCCGCGAGGTAGAGCGGGCGTC
>NZ_JBHXBG010000276.1:0-4316 GCF_042726755.1 Promicromonospora sp. NPDC060271
GGATATTCGCCCCTGTATGACGCAGATGGGGGCGAATATCCAGCACTCAACGGGGTGTGGGTCAGGACTCCAGGCGTTTCGCCTCGGTCTCTGTCTCGTCCGCCTCCTCGTCGCGGCCCTCCTTGCGCAGCACGCTGGTGAGCGAGCGCATGGAGGCCGCGGCGTCGGACTTCGCGAGGTCCGAGGACGTCCCGCGCAGCTTGCCCCACAGGTTCATCGCCTCCTCGGCGACCTCGAGCACCTGCGAGCGCTCCTTGCCGCCGATCGCCGACGTCGTGAACGTCTCCAGCGCGTGCTCGAGCACCTCCCGCTGCTTGGTCGGGTCGTCGTCGTCCAGGCTCTTGTAGAGCTGGACGGCCTCGCCGACGAGCTTGGTCGCCGGCTTGTCCTGCTCCTTCGCCGCGGCCTGGCTGCCGAACGACAGCAGCGCAACGGCCAGCTTCGACACGGTGCTGCCGGCCTCGCCGGGCAGCTTCTCCGCGCCCGAGACCACCAGCTCGTGCAGCCTGGCGGCCGTGCGCGTCTCGAGGTTCTCCTCGCGCGCCGGCGCCTCGTCCTGATCCGGTGCCGCCACCTGCCCCGATCCTGCGACCTGTGCCGGCGCCCCGTCACTCTTGCTCTCGCTCTCGACGGCGGCCGGCGCCACCTGCGGCGTCACCTCGGCCGTCGTCTCCCCTGCTGCGGTGACCTGCTCCGCCTGTGCCTGCTGCGGCAGTGCGTCCGTGCTCACTCGTTCCTCCTGTCCACGGTGCGACGAAACTACCAGAACGGGCGTTCAGTCCCGGTATGCACCGCCGCGCCGGTACGACGACGTGTGCGAGTACCTCGCAGCGGCACGCACCCAGTACCGTCAGCCGCCATGGAGACCTGGTCACGCGCCGCTGCCCGCGAGCTGCTCGAGGAGGCCCGTACCCGGCATGCCCTGGGCTCGGGCACGCTGACCGAGCGCGGCGCGGCCCCCGAACGGGTGCGCACCGCGTACCGCGCCGCCCGGGACGCCCGGGTGCTGGCGGAGCTGGCAGAGGTGCCCGTCGACCGGATCCGCGAGGTGAGCACCGGACGCGTGCGGGTGGGACTCGTCGAGGCGGCCGGGTTCCGCACCGTGGCCCAGGTGCTGCGCGCCGACGACGAGGAGCTCGACGCGATCGCCGGCGTCGGACCCAAGACCGCGCGCCTGCTCCGTGAGGCCGCCCAGCAGATCTTCGACGCCGTCGACGACGCGCTCACCTTCCGGATCGAGGCCGACACCGCCGACCCGCTCGCCACCGGCCTGGTGCGCGCGCTGCACACGCACGAGCAGGTCGCCCGGTTCTTCGACGCCTGGGGCGAGCGGCTCGACGTCGACGTCCCGCGGCTGGCCGACCTGGCCGAGGTGGGGGTCCTGCGCGGCACGCTCGTCAAGCGGTTCTTCGCCGGCCGCGAGCGCAACGCCGCGGCCGACTCCGCACTGACCACGCTCCGCGAGACGGTGGACGGGCTCGACGACTCGGGCGTCACCGACGCCCTGCGCCGGCTGGACCGCACGCTGACCGGCACGTCGGACGCGGAGGTGTGGCGGGACTACGAGGCCCGCGCCGCCGCCTACTACACCGCGCTGGGCGAGTTGGTGGACCTCGGCGTCGACGTCGAGGCGGCGGAGGGTTACCTGCCGGAGGACGTCGTCGACCAGGTCTCGGCCCAGGACCTGGACACCTCGCTCCTGACGGTCTCCCTGCGCGGGTACCAGGCGTTCGGCGCGCGGTACGCGCTGGTGCAGCGGCGCACGATCCTCGGTGACGAGATGGGGCTCGGCAAGACGGTCCAGGCCATCGCCGTGATGGCGCACCTGGCCGCCCGGGGCCGCAGGCACTTCCTCGTGATCTGCCCGGCGAGCGTCGCGGCGAACTGGGCCCGCGAGGTCGCAGCCCACTCCCGTCTCGCGGTCCGGGTGCTGCAGGGCGACGGACGCGACGCAGGCATCCGCGCCTGGGTCGCCGACGGCGGCGTCGGGATAGTCACCTTCCCGCAGCTCGGGCACCTGCGTGCCGCCGGGCTGCCCCGGCCCGCACTGCTCGTGGTGGACGAGGCGCACTACGTGAAGAACCCCGCCGCGCAGCGCTCGGAGCGGACGGCGGCCTGGGCCGGCGCCGCCGAGCGCGTGCTGTTCATGTCGGGCACGCCCATGGAGAACACCGTCGACGAGTTCCGCAGCCTCGTGCGGTACCTCAAGCCCGACGTGGCCGACTCGATAGACCCTGCGGCGGGCCTGGCGGGCGCCGCGGCGTTCCGCCGGTCGGTCTCGACGGTGTACCTGCGGCGCAACCAGGAGGACGTGCTCACCGAGCTGCCCGAGCTGGTGCAGGTGGACGAGTGGGAGCGGTTCGGCAAGCACGACGGCGCCGCGTACCGGCGGGCCGTGCTGAAGCGTTCGTTCGCGGACATGCGCCGGGCGGCGTTCGTCCAGGCCCCGGAGCCGACGGCGAAGCTGGTGCGGCTGCGCGAGATCGTCGCCGAGGCGATGGACAACAACCGCAAGGTCGTCGTCTTCTCCTTCTTCCGCGACGTGATCGAGACCGTGCTGGCCGAGCTGGGCCCGCTCGCCATCGGCCCCATCACGGGGTCCGTCCCCGCGCGGCGGCGGCAGGAGCTGGTCGACGAGTTCACGCAGGCGCCGGAACCGAAGGTGCTGGTGAGCCAGATCGAGGCGGGCGGCGTCGGGCTCAACATCCAGGCCGCCTCCGTCGTGATCCTGTGCGAGCCGCAGGTCAAGCCGACGGTCGAGGCGCAGGCCATCGCGCGGGCGCACCGGATGGGTCAGGTCCGCACCGTGCAGGTGCACCGGCTGCTGATCGAGGACAGCGTGGACGAGCGGCTCCTGGAGATCCTCGGCACCAAGGCCGAGCTGTTCGCCGAGTACGCGGGCCGCTCGACGGTGGCCGTGGCGCCCGGCGCCACCGACGTCGCCGACGCCGAGCTCGCCCGGCGCATCGTCGAGGAGGAGCGCGCCCGGCTCGCCGAGCCTGCCGCGTAGCCTCTTTGGTCGCCGTCGGGCCCCCGACCTGCTGAGATGGACCCATGTCCACCACAGCCCTGACCAGGGGCCCTGTCCAGGCCTCCGAGCGGTCGCCCGCGCCCGACCTCGCGCGCGGCTTCATGCTCCTGCTCATCGCCATCGCGAACACGCCCTACTACCTGTGGGGCAGCGAGACGAACCCTTGGGTGTCGCACCCCGTCGACGGCTCGGCCCTCGACAAGGTCGCCGACTTCCTCATCATCACGCTCGTGGACCTGCGGACCTACCCCATGTTCGCGTTCCTCTTCGGCTACGGCATGATGCAGCTCTACAACCGCCAGGTGTCCTCCGGGACGCCGGAGGTAGCGGCGCGCAAGCTCCTGCAGAAGCGCAACTGGCTCCTGCTCGGGTTCGGGTTCGTGCACGCGGCGCTGCTCTGGATGGGCGACGTGCTCGGCGCGTACGGCCTGGCCGGACTGCTCATGGTGTGGCTGTTCTTCGAGGTCAAGGACCGCACGCTGCTCGTGTGGACCTGGGTCTTCGGCGGCCTGCTGGCGATCGGCACGGTGCTTGCCGTGATCGGCTCGTACTTCACCGCTCAGATCCCCGCGGACGACCCGATCGCTCGGTCCATCCTCGCGGACACCACCGGCCCGTCCGCGGAGTCGATGGCGTCGACCTCGTACCTGGTGTCGATCTTCGAGCGCCTGGGCTTCTGGGTCTTCGGGACGATCGGCCAGGGGCTCCTCTTCCTCGTCGTCCCGATGATGCTCCTGCTCGCGTTCTGGGCCGGCCGACGCCGCATCCTGGAGCACCCCGGCGAGCACCTGCCGCTGCTGCGCCGGGTGGCGGTGGTCGGCATCGCCGTCGGCTGGCTCGGCCCGCTGCCGGCCGCGCTCGACCACGTCGGCGTCCTCGCCGTGCCCGACCACGCGGCCTGGGTCTTCCTGCCCGTGCAGATCCTCACCGGCTTCTTCGGCGGTCTGGGCTACGTCGCCCTGTTCGGTCTCATCGGCCATCGTGTCGCCCTGCGCCGCAGCGGCGCGCCGTCGAACAACCTGTTCACGACGGACGGGCCGTTCGCCGGCGCCGTCCAGGCGGTGGGCAAGCGGTCGCTCACGTCCTACCTGCTGCAGTCGGTGCTGTGCGCACCGATCCTGGCGGCCTGGGGCCTCGGGCTCGGCCAGTACCTCACCTCGTGGAGCATGCTGCTGTTCGCCGTGGGCGTCTGGGCGCTGACCGTGGTGTTCGCCGTCTGGCAGGAGCGCACCGGCCGGCGCGGGCCCGCCGAGGTGGCGCTGCGCCGGCTCGTCTACGGCCGGCC
>NZ_JBHXBG010000277.1:0-4126 GCF_042726755.1 Promicromonospora sp. NPDC060271
ACTTCGCCGACGGCCAGTTGGCGAAGTAGAGCGGGCGTCCGGACAGGCGCTCTACTTCGGCGACGTCACCAGTCGATCTGGGGGGTTGGGTGGTAGGCCGCGTTCTCGCGGCGCCAGGTGGCCGCCTCCGTCGCCACCCGAGCCCGGAACGACTCCCAGTCCTTCGCCTCCGGCCGCGACCACGCCGTCTCGGCCACCGCGGCGAGCCGGGGCAGCAGCATCGAGAACAGGTCGTCACGGTTTTCCAGGGTCTCGGTCCAGACGGCGGCCGAGACACCCTCGATCGCCGACTCGGGCAGGCCGTCGATCAGGGCCGCCGGGTCCCAGTCATAGGAGTCGCGCAGCTCGACGAAGGCCGCCCAGGCCTGGCCCAGCGGATGTTCGGGCGTGTACTTCATGTCGAGGTAGGCCCGGTCGGCCGGGGACATCACGAACCTCGCACCGGCCTGCGCGGCGCGTACGAACGGCGCGGGGTCCGGCCGGGTGTCCCAGTACTGCAGGATCGTGCCGGGCCGGACGAGCGCGGGCTCCTCGCCGTCGGACGCGGCGGCATCAGCGCCCGACGCCGAAGGCGTGCCCGCCAGCGCCGCGACCGCCGCCTGGTCGCCGTGCGCGGAGCCCCCGGCCTCCTGCCAGGCGACCGGCGTCTTGCCCGCGCCCGCGATGATCTCCTGGCACAGCACGACGAACCGGCCGAACTCCTCGGGCTGCATCACCAGCACCTCGTCGCCGCCGAAGTGCACCCACGGCCCCAGCGTCATGCGCGCGACGTCGGTGAACACGTCCCGCAGGAACGGCTCGGTGGCCGGCAGGTCGAGGTGCAGCTTCGAGAAGCCGACCTCGATCCCGTCATAGGTGTCGGTCGGCTCGCCGGAGGGCATGAGCTCGCCGTAGGCGTGGGTCGCCGCGTTGACGTGCCCGGGGACGTCGATCTCCGGCACCACGACGATCTCCCGCTCGGCCGCGTACTCCTGCAGCTCGCGGTACTCCTGCGCCGTGAGGAATCCGCCCGTCGCGCCCGCCACCGCACCCTGCGACGACCTCTCCGTCAGCGCGGGCCGGGACGGGATCTCCAGCCGCCAGCCCTGGTCGTCGGTCAGGTGCAGGTGCAGCCGGTTCATCTTGTACGAGCCGACGAGGTCCACGACGGCCCGCAGGTCCGCCGGCCCGAACCAGTGCCGCACCACGTCCAGCGACAGCCCGCGCCACGCGTACCGCGGCTCGTCCCGCACGACGACGGCGCCCACCTCGAGCGGCCCGCCGGCCTCCCGGCGGCCGGCGGCGACGAGCTGCCGCAACGTCCGCAGACCGTGCAGCAGGCCGCTCCGCTCCGGCGCCGCGACCGTCACGCCGTCGGCGGTCACGGTCAGCGTGTAGCGCTCGGGGTTGCCGGAGCCGGAGGGACCCGCCGCGGGATCCGGCGTGAGGGTCACGGGCACACCGCCGTCCGGCACCACCAGGGCACCGGCGGCGGCGAGAAGCTCGCCCGCGAGGCCCGCGACCGCGCCGTCAGCCGCACGGACGGTGACCGTGGCGAGGTCCAGCACCCCCTCGGCCGGCTCGAGCTCGACAGGTGCTGGGATGACGGCGTCGGCGACGATGCCCGCGCCGCTGCTCACGGTGGTCACGATTGTTAGGGCCCCTTCGCTCCGATGGTTGCCCGCAGTTTCGCAGGTTCAGCTTGCGGAGACCAGACCCAGGAGCGGTTCGGTGGGCATGATGCCGGTGGGGTCGGCCGGGACCGCGCTGGGCGCGGACCAGCCCAGGACGGCGCGTGGGGGGAGGTCGGCGGCGACGTCGGCCCACACGCCGTCCGCCGTGGCCTGCCCCTCGGCCGGACCCGCGGCGGTGAAGACGACCGCCACCTGCGGCGGGACCCGCAGGGCCGCCCGGTCCACCACCGACGCCGCCGTGGACTGGTGCACCTCCAGCATGATCTGCGGCAGGCCACGCGCCGTCGCCATCGCGGCAAGCCGGTCGACCACCGCCTGCAGCTCCGCGACGGGCACCGCGCCCGCCTCCGCGCCGTTGCCGGCCAGCCGGAACTCAGGGTGCACCGACAGCCCGACACCCGGCTTGGCCAGCAGCGGCTCGATCTCCTTGAGCTTCGCGGCCAGCGGCTGGTTGCCGGGCGCGACGTCGAGCAGCACGAGCTGGCCCGCCTCGCGAATGGCGTCGACCGCCGGTTCGAGCAGCTCCAGCGGCTGCTCGTCGACGTAGTCGCCGTCCTCCCCCGCCGCGCCGGATCGCACGCTCGTGGTGACGGTGACCAGGGGCTTGCCGCCCAGCAGCTCGCCGTTGGCAGCGGCCCCGGCCACGGCGCCGGCAGCGTCGGCGGCCGGGTCGGCGGAACCGGCGGGCACGGTGTACGACGTCGACACGTACCGGCCGGGGAACAGCCGCAGCGCGCCGTCGGGCAGCGTCGTGCCCGACGTCGCGACGGCCACCTGCCAGCCCAGGTCGTCGGACGAGCCGAACTCCTGGCCGATCCCGACCACGCCGAGCGGCTGGAGGGTGCGGATGGTCTCGGCGGTCTCCGGTCCGGCGACGACGCTGCCGCCCGGGACCGTCACCGGGACGGCCCCGGCGGCGAGCGCCGTGCCGATCGCTGCCTCCTGCCCGACCTTCGGGTCGACCGCCACGAGGATCTCCTGCAGCAGCTCCGGGTCCGCGACGTCGGGGATCTTCGCGCGCAGCCCGTCCACCTTGGTCGCGTCGAGGCGGTCGGCGGTGGGCATCTCGACCTTGGTCACGTTCCGCTTCTTGTCGTCATCGCCGCCACGCCCCGCGGAGGCAGCAGCCTCCGCGGCCGCGCTCAGCGCACCCGGGTCGAACCGGACCACGTCCGCCTTGCCGGTGGCCTCCCCCGCGGCGGCGACAGCCGCCTCGTCACCGATGACGACGACGGTGCTCGCGCCGAGCCGTTCGAGCTCCGTGACGAGGTTGTCGTCGGAGACACCACCGTCGGTGAGGAGCACGGGCGCGGTGACGGCGGCGCCGGTGGCCGCGGCGGTCGAGCGCGCGTCGTCGTCGTCGGCCGATGCGAACACGGCCACGGGAGACGCGTGGAAGAAGGCCTGGCTCGCGGTGAGCGCGAGCTCTGCGGGGTCGGTCGAGTCGAGCACGAGTGCCGGCCCGGACGGTTCACGGACCTGAAAGTTCTCCCCCGTCCTGCCGTCGACGCCCTCGGCCGTCGGCACGGTGCAGCCGGCGAGGACGAAGGCGGCTGCCGCGAGCAGAGCCGCAGCGGACGCAGATCGGTGGTGCGGGACGAATCGGGCGTTCCGGATGACCACGGATCACATTCTCCCCCACGACGCCGAGATGTGGAAACCCCGCGGTGGCGGCGAACCCAACGCCGGCCGACCCTCGGGTGAACAGCTCGGAAGCGCACGAGGCGAGGTAGACGAACCCGTCAGTACACCTCCGCGTAGACTGGTCGTCCCGAACATCCGGAACGAACGACGGAAGCAGACGGCGCGATGAGCACCACCACTTCGGGCGCCCCGAGCACCCGGGACCGCATCCTCGACGCGGCGGCCGAGCTGTTCTACTCGCAGGGGATCCGCGCGGTGAGCGCGGACAGGATCATCGAGCGCGCCGGGATCACGAAGGTCACGTTCTACCGCCACTTCCGCACCAAGGACACGCTGGTGGTGGCCTATCTGGAGCGGCAGGCGGCCCGGGAGCGCCAGGCGCTGGACGGCGTGCGCGCTGCCACCGGCGACGACGCCGAGGCCCTGCGCCGGTTCGCCCGCGCCGTCGGCACCGAGACGTGCCGCCCGGGCTTCCGCGGCTGCTCGTTCATCAACGCGGCTGCCGAGTACGCCGACCCGGACAGCCCGGTCCGGCGGACCGTCGCGGAGCACCGCGCCTGGTACCGGCAGACCTTCGCAGCGATGGCAGGGCGGCTGGGCCTGGCCGACCCCGAGCAGGCGGCCGACGAGCTGATGATGCTGCGCGACGGCGCCATGCTGACCGGCTACCTCGACGACCCGTCCCGGGTGGGCGACGCCCTGGAGCGCGCGATCTTCGCCGTGGTCGACGCCGCGCGGGCCGGCTCGCCCACGTAACCGCACCCGCTCCGACCTGCGCGAGCCCGCCGTCACCACACGTGGCGGCGGGC
>NZ_JBHXBG010000278.1:0-4108 GCF_042726755.1 Promicromonospora sp. NPDC060271
ATGACCTGCTTGCCACCCTTGTCGAGCTCCTTGTACGACTCGTCGAACCGCTTGGAGGACTTGTCCGTCACGTAGCCGTCCTGCACCAGGTTCTCCACGAGCGACCGCAGCTGGTCGAGCTTGTGCTGCATGTCGTCCGACTCCTGCTTGATGCGCTGGGCCGCATCTTCCATCTGCTGGAAGGTCACATTGATGTTGGCCATGATCGGTCCTCTCGATTGCCTCGTAGGAAAACAGCGCGATCGTACACGAACCGGACATATTAGGACGGGAACACTGACAACCTGGTCAGTAATCCGAGCCGACACCGATCGCTCATGCCGAGCCCGGGACCGTCCGCTCCGGCAGGTCGACCGGGCCGGCGCCCGGGCCGGTCCACCGGAAGGTGGTCATCACCGCGTCGAAGAAGTCGACGAGAGTCTGGGCGAGCTGCTCCGCGGGCCCGCTGTCCGGACCGGTGCTGAACGTGGTGCTGAAGGACAGCACCAGCCAGTCGCCCTCGACGTCGTCCCGCGAGACGACGTACGTGACCTGACGGGTACCGGCCGCCGGCCCGCCGGCCACGGCGGGGGCCTCCCTCAGCGTGCTCGCAAGCCGCGCGCCCGGACGTCCGTCGACGTCGACCACGGTGCTCTCCTGGGCATCACGCTCCTGGGCATCACTTCCCTGGGCATCGCTTCCCTGGGCATCACTTCCCTGGGCCCCGCCGAGGAGGCTCGCCGCGACCTCGGTCGCGCTCAGGCCGGCGACGCCGAAGATCTCCGTCTCGGTGATGGACGCCGGGATCGCGATCCCCGCCATCCGCTCGGTGGGTACGTACACCGCGCCGGTGCCGGGGGCCGGGACCCGCGCCCAGCCCGGCGGGAGCAGGAAGGCCCACTTGTCGGTCGGCTTCCCGCTCACCAGAGGGGTCACGAGGCGCTCCCCTCCGGCACGTGCAGCGGGTTCGCGCCGGGGCCGGCCCACCGGAAGGTGGTCATGACGGCGTCGAAGAAGAAGACGAGCGCCTCGGCGAGCCGCTCGCCCTCCTCGTTGGTCCACACGGTGCTGAACGAGAGGACCAGCCACTCGCCGTCGGCCTCGTCGCGGGACACGACGTACACGACCTGCCGGGTCGAGGCGTCGGGGAGATCGCCGTCCGGGTGCGCGTCGAGGGTGGTCTCGACGACGCGCACGCCGGGCCGGCCGTCGATCTCGACGACCTCGCTCTCCTCGTAGCCGTCGACCAGCACCTCCGCCACCACCTCGAGCGGGTCGCTGCCCGGATCACTGACCAGCTCCAGCTCGGTGAGCGAACCGGGGATCAGCACGCCGTTCATCGGCTCCGTCGGCAGGTACACCGCCCCGGCTCCGGCGGCGCGCGCGTCGGCGAACGAGGAGCGCAGGCCGTCGGCGAGCATGCGCCGGTGCGGCTCGACCGAGTCGCGCGGCAGGTCGGCGGGCAGGGCCTTCGCGACCACCTCCTCGATCGCCGCGTCCAGGTCGCGCAGGTGCTCCTCACCGGTCGGGAACCGGACCCAGCCGGCGGGGAGCAGGAGGGCCCAGGCGTCGGTCGGCCTGCCGTCGGTCGGCTCGCCGTCGACGGGTCCTGCGGTCGGGGTCTCGTCGGTCACTGTGCGCTCCTGAGGATGCTGACGGCCGGCAGCAGCTCGTCGAGCAGCTCGGTCATGGCTGGGCCCTGCAGCAGGTCCTGGGACCGCCACTGCAGCACGGTGTCGACGACGGCGTCCGCGTGCTCGGTGCGCCGGCCGAGGCACACGCTCACCCACGCGCCGCCGCTGACCGGGTCCAGGTCGAGGCGCGTCACGCGCATGCCGTCCCCGTCGGGCAGGTCGACGTGCTCGATCTTCGGCGGGGCGACCGGGGTACCGCCGCTGGCGCCGAGCGCGGTCATGAGGTCGTCGCCGGGGTCGCCGAGCGGCTCGACCCCGACCGTGGCGAGCACCGGGACCGGCGCAGAGCCCGGCACCCGGAACGTGGCGACGACGAGGGCGCCGCCGTCGACCACGCCGTCGGCGAAGGCGCGCAGGTTCGCCACCGACTCCGCGGCGACCCGGTCACGCACCGCGTCCAGGACGCCGTCGGGATCCTCGCCGGAACCCGACCCGTCCTCGGACTCGGGCCCGTCGAACAACGACGACCGGACGAGCCCGGCGACGTCGCGCTCCCACGCGGCGAGCAGGTCGGCGGGCAGGGTCGCGGTCGTGGGGACGAGCAGCCAGCCCTCGGGCGGGTCGACCTGCCAGGTCCATCCTTCGCCCGCCATCAGACCGGGTTCTCGCCGGTCAGGCCGGAATAGTTCGCGTCGTGCCACCCGCTGTTGGTGTTGCGCAGGTCGAACGGGTTCAGGAACGAGGGGTTCAGCATGCTGAACGGGCGACCGAACCAGCCGAGCCCGTAGGCGACGGGCCCGACGTACATCCACGGCTTGATCTGGAAGATCGGGCCGAACAGGCCGATGTTGCCCGCGATCTTGCCCACGTCCCTGATGTCGCTGACGCCGATGAGCCGGTCCCACCGGTAGTCGCCCCGCGGCCACGCCTTGGTGAGGCGGCTCCAGTCCTCCTTGAGGACCCACCTCGGATTCTTGAAGGTGTGCCACCAGCCGGGGCTCACCTTGGTCTTGTCGAGGAAGGTCGCGATGTTCTTGATCTCGAGACTCACCTTCGAGAGCCGCTCGCTGTAGATCGCGCTGGCATCCAGCCGCATGTTCTTGTTGCTGATGTTCAGGAGGCGCAGGTTCTTCGCGAAGTCGATCTTCAGCCTGTCCAGCTTGGCGGGCCCGCCCTTGGCCAGGCCGAGCCCCTGGACGCCCTTGAGGTTGTTCGCCATCTTCGCCGCGACGCCGATCCCCACGAGGCTCAGCACACCGAGGATGACACCGAGCCAGCTTCCCTCGCCCTGGGCGGCGAGGATGACGCTCGCGACCACCGACACCACGGCGACGCCGATGCCGATGAGCGCGATGACGTTCAGCCCGGGTATGAGGATCGCCAGCACCGCGAGCGCCATCCCGATGTACGTCAGGATCTCGACCAGCGCCTTGAGGAACTTGTTGAGCCGGTGCACGAAGGCGTCCCAGCCCGAGGTGTGCAGGCCGTCGACCTTCCAGTTCTCCCGGATCTTCGCGGAGGCGGCCTCCGCGGCGACCCTGAGTGCCTCGAGGGCGCCGGCCACCTTCTGCTTGGCCGCGGCGATGCCGGAGCTGGCGGCGCTGATCGCCGACTCGCGCTGCGCCGACTGGGCCTTCTCGTCGTCGGTCAGCGGCTTGGCGTCGTCCGGCCGGGGCGCGCCCACCGGGTCCGGCATACCTTCGGCGCTCCGGAGCTCGCGCGCGGCCTTCTCCGCCTCGAGCAGACCGTTCCACGTGTCGGTCCGAGCGGTGGTCAGCGACGGCTCGTAGGCGTCGAGCGCCGAGTGCACGTCGGAGTACCGGGCGGCCGCCTTGTCGAGGGCACCGGCACTCTCCCGTGCGCGCTTGCGCAGGGCGTCCGCGGACTGCCCCTTGAGGAGACGGACGTCGCCGTCACCGATCCTCTTGAGCAGGGCTGCCTGCTCGGTCATGGCCTCGGACATCGTCTTGTAGTGGGCGATGACCTTGTCCAACTCCGAGGGGTCGGCCGGGACCGGGTCCGAGTCGTGACCGACCAGTGGCCAGTCCCCCGTGCGGGCGGCGCTCATCCGTCTCCTCTTCTGCTGCTGTCACACGTGCGGCGGCTGCTGCCTGGGCAGCGGGCGGGGGCCTACTTCTGGTCGAAGGTCGAGGCGAGCTGGTCCTCGGTGTCGGTCCAGGTCTTCGCCGCCTCGTCCATCTTCTTCGTGAGGTTGTCGAGCTGGACCTGGAGCTTCTCCCGCTTGACCCACCAGTCGTCGATGAAGTCGTCCATGGCGTTCTTCACGACGTCGTGGCCCCAGATGGTGCCGTTGTCCCACCGCTTGGACATGTTCTTGAACTCGTCGCTGATCGCCTTGAGATCCTTGGCGGAGTCCTCCAGGACCGCCTTGGTGACGACAAGGTCTGCCATCGGGACTACTTGTTCAGCGCGTTGGCGAGCTCTTCATCGGTCTTGCGGAGCGCCTCGGCGGCCTGCTTCAGGTACTCGCCGAT
>NZ_JBHXBG010000279.1:0-4073 GCF_042726755.1 Promicromonospora sp. NPDC060271
TTGCTGCTCTCCGCGCGTTGCTCCTAGCGCGGGCTCTCTTGTCCCCGCGGGGGGGGGGCCGGCCCCCGGGGCCCCCAACCACCCCTGCTGTGAAGGAGCCCGTACGTGCGCCGAACCCATGTCGGTACGCATCCCGGCGCGGTCGTGGTCCGGGCGGTCGTCGGGGTGCTCGCGGCGCTCGTGCTCGCGCTGTGCTGCGCGCCGTCCGCCACGGCACACACCCGGCTCGAGTCGTCCGCACCCGCCGCCGGGTCGACGTCGGACACTCCCGTCACCGAGGTCACGCTGCGGTTCACGCTGCCGGTGAGCCGGCTCGGCGAGGGGATCGTGATCGACGGGCCGGAGGGCACCGTCGTGGCCGACGTCGCCGCAGCGGGGGACGGCCTGGTCCTGGTGGCGACACCGTCCGAGGCGCTGACCGCCGGCGACTACACGGTCACCTGGACGGCCGCGGCCCAGGACGGCCACCCGCTGGAGGGCACCTTCGGCTTCACCGTGACGGGCACGAGCGCGGGCACGGGCGCGAGCGCGGGCCCGAGCGAGCCGGCCGGAGGCACAGGAACGCCGTCGGCGGGCGCGAGCTCCGGCACGGACCACGACATGAGCGGCATGGACCACGACATGAGCGGCATGGATCACGAACCGTCCGCGATGGACAGTCCCGCGACCGATGTGGCGGCGGCGCTCGTCCGGCTCGGCAGCGCGCTCACACTCTGGAGCGGGCTGGTCGCCGCCGGTGCCCTGGCGTTCACCGCCTTCGTGCTCCGCGGGCGCGACGAGGTGGACGCGCCTGTGGTGCTGCGGCTCGCCCGCTGGGCGGGCGTGCTGATCCTCGGCGGCCTTGCCCTCCGGGTCCTGGCCGGATCGGTGTTCGTCGCCCACGGCGACCTCGCCGCGGCCGTCTCACCGTCGGCGATCGTCGGCTCGCTCACCGGCACCACGCTCCGGGAGCTCGGCCTCCAGGCCGCCGGCGCCGTCGCGCTCGCGGTGGGCGCTCGGCGGACGTTGCGCGGGTCGTGGCTCGCCGTGATCGGTGTGGTGCTGGTGGGCGCAGGGCACGTCCTCGGCGGCCACAGCAACACCGTCGAGCCACGCTGGCTCGTCGTGACCGCCGACGTCGCGCACCTCGCGGCCGCCGCGACGTGGGTGGGCGGCGTCGTCTCGATGGGCCTTCTGCTGCGCGCCAGGCACCGGGACGGGTACGACCTCGACGCCGCGCTGATGGCCGCTCGCTTCTCCGTCGTGGCGGCCCTCTCCGTCACGGTGGTCGGCGTGGCCGGCGTGGTGCTGGCCGTCGGCATCATCGACCGCCCGGAGCAGCTCTGGCAGAGCACCTGGGGGCTCCTGCTGCTGGCCAAGGTCGGCGTCGTCGTGGTGGTCGGCGTGATCGGCGCGTACAACCACTTCCGTGTCGTGCCACGGCTCACGGCCCGACGCCGCGGGGTGGTGCGCCATGCCGGACGCTCCCATTGGGCCGGCGGCGTGCTGCTGCGCAGTGCCGGCCGCGAGACCACCCTGATGGTCGTGATCGTCCTGCTCACCGCGTGGCTGGTCGCCGCGTCGGTGCAGGACTGAGGTCGTCCGCCATGGTGCGGCTGTCGCGCCCGTTTGATCGCTCGGCCCAGACCGTTCTGTACGGTGACAAATCAGGCAGTGCGACTGGAGAGCCGTGATGTAAGAGTATGGGTGGGGGCAGGGGAGGTGGACTGATGGACCCACCGGAACTCTTGAGCATACTGGTACGGAATCTCGCCGAGACCGACGACGACCGTCCGTTGTTGACGCGGCTGTGTGAGGCGTGCGTCGACACCTTTCGGGCGCAGGGTGGTGCCCTGACCATCTCGGCGGGCCCGGGAGAGCAAGCCGCTGTCAGCACGCCAGGCGCGTTCGAGGATCTCGAGCCGCTCCAGGAGGTGCTGGGCGAGGGGCCGGTGCACCAGGCCATTGCCGAGGACCGGGTGGTGGTCTTGCGGCTCGGTGCGTCGGTGGACGAGTACCCCGTCTTCTCCCAGCTGACCAGGTCGGTCGGGGGTGAGGCGACGCTGTACGCCGTGCCGGTGCACGGCGAAGACAGGGTCGTCGGGGCCCTCAGCCTGTATGTGACCGCCGATCCGCGGGCTCGTAGCGCGGAGGACCTGCAGTTCGTTGCCGACGCCGTCGGTACGGTCCTGCTGGGCCACGCCGAGCTGCTCGACTGGTCCGAGCGGAACCCGTTCCACCTGGCCACGGGGATGGTCGTCGCCCAGCTCGGGATCAGCCCGGACGACGCGTCCGCGATGATCCGGGCGCGCGCCTTCTCGAGTTCGACGAGCCTGCTGTCCGCGGCTCGGGACGTGCTCGAACGCCGCGTGACGTTCTCGTACGACGAGTAGGCCGTGACACGATCGGCCCGTGAGCGACAAGACCCAGGACCGCGTGCTTCCCCGGCTGGTGATGATCAGCGGACCGATCGCCTCGGGCAAGAGCACGCTGGCCGGAGAGCTGGCCCGGCTGTTGCGTCTGGAGGATTTCTCGGTCGCGCTCACCGACCTCGACACCGTCGCGGAGATGGCGCTGCCGACGCTGCCGAGCTGGGACTGGGCTCACGGGGTCCACGCGCAGCTCGTCGGCGCCTGGCTGCGGACCGACGTCGATGTCGTGGTCGACGAGGGCACCTCGAACCCGGCCGAGGTGCAGCAGGTGCTCGACCAGGTGCCTGAGGGTACCGACGTCTTCCACGTCGTGCTGACTGCCGACCTCGACGCCTCTCTTGCTCGGGCGAGGGCCGACTCCGGACGCGGGATCAGCCAGGACGCCACCTTCCTCCGCGGCGACCACGAGGCCTTCGCGCGGCACCTGCCGCACCTGCCGAGCGACCTTCGGCTGCACGTCGAGGGTCGGGAGCCCGCGGCGCTGGCACGCGAGGTCCTCGCTCGTTGCTCCGGACAGGGCTCAGCGCCCGCCCTCTGACAGCCCGGCGCGGCACACAGGGTTTACCCGGAGCTCGTGGCGACCGAACGTCGGCCCGTGGGCTGACGACCGGCAGGAGCCGGATCGCTTGGATGGGAGGCATGAGCACAACCACTGCACTCGCAGCGGCTCCGCGGGTGGGAACACGGGAGCGCTGGCACTTCGTCGACTCGCTGCGCGGGTTCGCGGTCCTCGGGATCCTGCTGGTCAACGCGATCGACATCATCGGCCCCGGGAGGGACCGCATCCTGGCGGGTGGCGCCGTCGTCCCGGACCCGGTGCAGGACGCGCTGTACCTCACGGTCCAGACCCGCTTCGTGCCCATCTTCGTCTTCCTGTTCGGCATGAGCCTGTGGATGGTGCTCGACGGCGCCCGCGCCCGGACCGCACGCCCGGGGCTCGTGCTGGTCCGCCGGCTCATCGGGCTCGCGGCCATCGGCGGGCTCCTCATGCTCGTCTACCCCGGCAACGTGCTCCTGGAGTACGCAGTCGTCGGACTGCTGATGCTGCCGGTCGTCCACTTCGCGCCGCGCTGGGTGACCCTCGGCGCCGGTGTCGCGCTCACGGGCGTGGCGTACGCCATGTTCGGCGGAGGGATCACTGCCCTTCCTGGTCTCATCCTGCTCGGTGCGGGTGCTGCGGCCCTCGGCCTGCCTCGTGTCCTCGAGACCTCGCGCAAGACCGTCGGCCTCGCGTTCGCCGTCGCCGCCGCGTTGACCGTGCCTGCTCTGACGTGGCAGCTGACGACAGCTCCCGGCGACCCGCGGTTCACGAACCCGGGCGGTATCGCGGGCCTGGTCATGGCCGTGCTGTACGTCACGGGCCTGGCGCTGCTGTGGCAGACGCCCGCGCGGCGAGTGCTCGCCGCCGTGTTCGAGCCGCTGGGCCGGATGGCGCTGACGAACTACGTCGCGGCCGCGATCGTGATGGCCCTGGCCGCGCAGCTCGTGGACTTCGGCCGTCTGACCAGCGTGACGCCCGTCGTCGTGCTGTCCCTCGTCGTGATCGCGGTGCAGTCCGTGCTGAGCCGCCTCTGGCTCGAGCACTTCGTCTACGGTCCGGTCGAGTGGCTGTGGCGCAGCGTGACCTGGCTGCGTCGGGCGGCCGGCCGCCGGACGCGGTAC
>NZ_JBHXBG010000280.1:0-4072 GCF_042726755.1 Promicromonospora sp. NPDC060271
CCCGAACCCGGGACCGGCCACAGCCACCTGCTCGACGCGCTAGCCGCGCGCCGGATGCTTCCGCGTCAGAGACCGACCTCGGCCTCGAACGCGCCCTCCTCGATGCGGTTCTTGATCGCGGTGAGGAAGCGCGCGGCGTCCGCGCCGTCGACCAGGCGGTGGTCGTAGGACAGGAAGATGTACGCCATCGAGCGCACCGCGATGCTTTCGTTGCCCTCGGCGTCCGTCACGACGACGGGGCGCTTCGTGATCGTGCCGGTGCCCAGGATCGCGGCGTGGCCGAGCGGGACGATCGGCGTGTCGATGAGCGACCCGCCCGAACCCGTGTTGGTGATGTTGAACGTGCCGCCCGACAGCTCGTCCGGCGTCACCTTGTTCGCCCGGGTGCGGGCACCCAGGTCCTGGATCTGCCGCGCGATGCCGGCGAGGTTCAGGTCACCGGCGTTCTTGATGACCGGGACCACGAGGCCACGCTCGGTGTCGACGGCGATGCCGACGTTCTCCGAGCCGTGGTAGGTGATCTCGCCCTTCTCGGTGTCGATAGTTGCGTTGATCTTCGGGTAGGCCTTGAGTGCCTCGACGGCGGCCTGCGTGAAGAACGGCAGGAACGTCAGCTTGGCGCCCTCGCGCGCGGCGAACGACTCCTTGGCCTTGGCGCGGAGCTGGGCGACGCGCGTGACGTCGACCTCCATGACCGTGGTGAGCTGTGCCTGCGACTGCACCGCCTCGAGCATCCGCTCGGCGACGATCTTGCGCAGCCGCGACATCTTCTCCGTGGTGCCCCGCAGCGGGGAGACCTCGAGCTTGGCCGGAGCGGACGGCGCCTTGGACGGCGCGGACGCCGCTGCCGGAGCAGGAGCGGCCTTCGCCTCGGCGGCGGCGAGCACGTCCTCCTTGCGGATGCGGCCACCGACGCCGGTGCCCTTCACCTCGTTGACGTCGACGCCCTTCTCCGCGGCGAGCTTGCGCACGAGCGGCGTCAGGTACGAGCCGATGGTGCGGCCGCCCGACGCCGGGGCGGGGGCTGCCGGCGCAGGGGCTGCCGGAGCGGGCGCCGGAGCCGCCGGAGCGGGCGCGGGTGCCGGAGCGGGAGCCGGGGCAGCGGGTGCCTCGGCGGCCGGAGCCGGTGCGGGCGCAGGCGCCTCGGGTGCGGGGGCAGCGGCCTTGGCGGGCTCCGGGGAGTCGGCGGCCGGGTCCGGGACGGGCGCCGGGGCCTCGGCGGCCGGTGCGGCGGCACCCGAACCGACGAGCGCCAGGACGGCGCCGACCTCGACGGTCTCGTCCTCCTGGACCAGGATCTTCTGGAGGGTGCCGGCCACGGGCGACGGGATCTCGGTGTCGACCTTGTCGGTCGACACCTCGAGCAGCGGCTCGTCCACCGCTACGTCGTCGCCGACCGCCTTCAGCCAGCGGGTCACGGTGCCCTCGGTGACCGACTCACCCAGTGCGGGCAGCGGGACCTCGGTGCCCTCGCCGGCGGGAGCCGCTGCCGGGGCGGGTGCGTCAGCGGGTGCGGCGGGCTCCTGGGCGGGTGCTGTCTCGGCGGCGGGCTCCTCGGCGGGCGCTGCCTCGGCAACGGGTGCCTCGGCGGGTGCTGCCTGCGGCGCCGGCTCGGAAGCCTCGGCGGCGGCCGGCTCGGCGGCGGGAGCGGCCGGTGCGGCGCCGGAACCGGAGCCGTCGCCGATGACGGCGAGAGTGGTGCCGACCTCGACCGTGTCGTCCTCCTCGACGAGAATCTGCTCGAGGACGCCCGCGACGGGCGACGGGATCTCGGTGTCGACCTTGTCGGTCGACACCTCGAGCAGCGGCTCGTCGACGGCGACCTCGTCGCCGACAGCCTTGAGCCAGCGGGTGACAGTGCCCTCGGTGACGGATTCGCCGAGGGCCGGCAGCTGCACGTTCTCAGACATGACCTGTGAGGTCTCCTTTGTCGTTAAGTGGTCAGTTGTGGGCGTGCAGAGGCTTGCCGGCCAGCGCCATGTGTGCCTCTCCGAGTGCCTCGTTCTGGGTGGGATGTGCGTGGACGAGCGAGGCGACGTCCTCGGGGAACGCCTCCCAGCCGACGATGAGCTGGCCCTCGCCGATCAGCTCGCCCACACGCGAGCCGATCAGGTGCATGCCGACCACTGGTCCGTCCTTGCGGCGCACGAGCTTCGCGAAACCCTGGGTACCCAGGATCTTGCTCTTGCCGTTGCCCGCGAGGTTGTACTCGATGGTCTCCACCTGGTCCGGCCCGTACAGCTCCGCGGCCCGCGCCTCGGTGACTCCGACGGACGCCACCTCTGGCTCGCAGTAGGTGACGCGCGGGATCGCCGCCTCGTCGATGGTCGCGGGCGCCAGGCCCGCGATCTGCTCGGCCACGAAGATGCCCTGGGCGAAGCCGCGGTGGGCGAGCTGCAGGCCCGGGACGATGTCGCCGACCGCCCAGACCTGCCCGCCCGCCGGCGTGGTGACGCCCGTACGGAGGAGCTCGTCGGTCAGGACGAAGCCACGGTCGAGGCGGACGCCGGCCGCCTCGTAACCGAGGTCGGCGGTGCGCGGGCCCCGTCCGACGGCGACGAGCAGCAGGTCGGCGTCGAACGTGGTGCCCGACTCGAGCTCGACCTGTACGCCGTCCTCCGACTGCTTGACCTGGGCGAAGCGCTCGCCGAGGGAGAACTTGATGCCGCGCTTGCGGAACGCCCGCTCCAGCGCCTTGGAGAGCGCGACGTCCTCGTTCGGCACGAGGTGCGGCAGCGCCTCGACGATCTGTACGTCGGCGCCGAAGGACTTCCAGACGGAGGCGAACTCGACGCCGATCACGCCGCCGCCGAGCACCACGACGGACTTCGGCACGGTGTCCAGCTTCAGCGCGTCGTCGGAGGTGATGACCCGGCCGCCGAGCTCGAGGCCCGGCAGGCTGCGGGCGTAGGAGCCAGTGGCGAGCACCACGTGGGTGCCGGTGTAGCCGCTCTTCGCGCCGTCCACGGCGGTGACCTCGACGACGCCGGGGGCGGCGAGCGTGCCGTGTCCCTCGACGACGGTGATCTTCCTGGAGGCGATGAGCCCCTGCAGGCCCTTGTAGAGGCCGGCGACCACGGAGTCCTTGTAGGCGAGCACGGCCGGCATGTCGATGCCGTCCAGCGTGGTGCGGACGCCGAACTGTGCGCCGTGCGCCGCGGCGTCGGCCACCTCGGCGGCGTGCAGGAGCGCCTTGGTGGGCACGCAGCCCACGTGCAGGCAGGTGCCGCCGACCTTGCCCTCTTCGACAAGGGCCACGCTCAGGCCCAGCTGTGCCGCCCGGAGCGCGGTGGCGTAGCCGCCGCTGCCCCCGCCGAGCACGACGACATCGAACGTGGCCGGATTGTCATGCGTAGGCACGTGCTGGCTCCTCGTTGACTTCGCTGGTGGCGCTGTGGGCGCCCACATCGGGTGGATAGTGAGCACCGCATGCCATCTTGACACTTCAGCGGGCGTGGCCCCAATCGTGAACCCGGCCTGGCGGGTGTGACCGTGGCGACATTGACGGGCAACCCGGGCTGTGAAAAGAGGATGTCCGGCCTGATCTGGGGCATGAGGCCAGGTGCAGGGCCGGACCGCGGGCCTGTGAACAGGACCTGTGGGTTTCCTGGAATGGCGTGGAGATGCCTAGGACAGCGCGGGTCTCGCTAGTAGTCTCGGTTCATGCCCCGCCAGTCCCGTAGCTCGCTCGCGCGTTTCTTCCAGCGACGCTCATCGTCTTCCGGTAGCGGATCACGCCCGAGCGGCAACGACGCACGCCGTCAGACCCTGGCACACCTCGGTGAGTTCATCGCGTCGCGAGTGGGCGTCGAGGCCTACGTGGAGCCGCCGACGACCGAGATACCCAGCACGATCCTGCTCGTGGCGACCACGGGGGAGTGGACGCGCCGCCGGGTACCGGACGAGCGCGCCGCGTTCGAGATCGCGAACCAGCTCGGGGTGCCGGTGTACAACGTCCGGTTCACCGGCTACCCGCAGCGGATGCGCGACTGGAACAGCGCCCAGCGCAAGCCGAAGTAGCGGTTCGCGAAGCAGAGCGCCTGTCCGAGTCTCCGGGTGAAGCCGGGAGACT
>NZ_JBHXBG010000281.1:0-4043 GCF_042726755.1 Promicromonospora sp. NPDC060271
GTCCGACGACCGGCCCGCCCGGTCAGGCGTCCGGGAACCCGTTCGGGTTCTTGGACTGCCAGCGCCAGGTGTCCGCGCACATGTCGTCGATCGTCCTGGTCGCGCGCCAGCCGAGCTCGGTGTTCGCGCGCGTCGGGTCGGCCCAGAACGCGGGCAGGTCACCGGCCCGGCGCGGGCCGATCTCGTAGGGCAGCTCCCGGCCGACGGCCCGCTCGAAGGCCTTGAGCAGCTCGAGCACCGACGTCCCCGTACCGGTGCCGAGGTTGAACGCGCGCGCAGGCTCCGACATGTCGTCCAGGTGCTCGAGGGCCGCCACGTGCCCGGCCGCGAGGTCGGTGACGTGCAGGTAGTCACGCTCGGCCGTGCCGTCCGCCGTCGGGTAGTCGTTCCCGAACACCGTCAGCTTGTCCCGGCGCCCCACGGCGACCTGCGCGATGAACGGCATCAGGTTGTTCGGGATGCCCTGCGGGTCCTCGCCGATGTCGCCGCTCTCGTGCGCGCCGACCGGGTTGAAGTACCGCAGGAGCGCCACCTTCCAGCCCTCGGAGATCTGCGCGATGTCCGTCAGGACCCGCTCGATCATCACCTTGGTCTGCCCGTACGGGGACGAGGAGGACAGGTGCTCGTAGTCCTCCCGGTACGGCACCGGGGCCTTCTCGCCGTACACGGTGGCCGACGACGAGAACACCAGCTTCCGCACCCCGTACTTCGTCATCGCCGACGCCAGCGCGAACGTGGAGTCCAGGTTGTTGCGGTAGTACTCGAGCGGCTTCGTCATCGACTCCCCCACCGCCTTGTACCCCGCGAAGTGGATGACGGCGTCGATCCGCTCGTGCGCGAAGAGCGCCTCGGTCTTGTCGATGTCGGTCAGGTTGAACGCGTGGACCGGGATCGCGCGGCCCGCGAGCGCCTCCAGGCGGCCCTGCACCGTGGGCTTGGAGTTGGAGAAGTCGTCGACGACCACGACGTCATGACCGGCGGCTACCAGGGCGAGGACGGTGTGTGAGCCGATGTAGCCGGCTCCACCGGAGACGAGAACGCGCATGGTCCCAAACTACCGGGTGACCGGACCCTTCCCGGTCCGGGCCGGCACCGGTACTCTCCGACCCGTGACAGTGCTCGAAGCGATGCTCCTGTTCGCGCTGGTCGCGATCCCGCTGACGATCATGCCCGGTCTGGACAGCGCGCTCGTGCTGCGTACCGCCGTCGTGAGTGGCCGTAGGCACGCCTACGCGACGGCGCTCGGGATCAACGCGGGGACCCTGGTCTGGGGAGTGGCAGCCGCGGTGGGTGCGACGGCGGTGCTCGCCGCCTCCGCGACCGCGTACCGCGCCCTGACCCTGGCAGGCGCCGCCTACCTCCTGTGGCTCGGCGGGCAGATGCTGTGGTCCAGCTTCCGTCCCGGCCGCTACGACGCGCTGCCCGACGCCGCCCTGACCCGTGACACGCCGACCGGCGACGGCGACCCGACGGAGCGCTCGGCCTGGCGCTCGTTCGCCCTCGGTGCCACGACCAACCTCCTGAACCCGAAGGTCGGCGTCTTCTACCTCGCCACCATCCCCCAGTTCCTGCCCGACGACGTACCGCACCTGCTCATGGGCCTGCTGCTCGCCATTGAGCACGACGTCCTCGGGCTCGCCTGGCTGGCCCTCCTGATCAACGCTGCCGGCCTGGCCCAGCGCTGGCTCTCCGGGCGTGCCATCGCACGCGTCACCGACCGGATCACCGGCACCGTGCTGCTCGCCTTCGGTGGACGCATCGGCTGGAACGCCCTGACCGGCCAGGCCCGCCCGATCTGAGCCAGGCCACTGTATCGGGGCCGGTCCCGAGGACGGCCAGACCCCGCGTCGCTCCCTGACCTGCGCCGTCAGGCCCGATACCCTCACCATGTGGCCTACACCGAGCAGCGCACCGACTCCGAGGGCCGCACGGGCCACGTCGGCCGCTACCGCGTCGACGGGCGTCTGCGCAGCACCCGTCGCTTCACCGCCAAGCGCGAGGCACTCGCGGAGGCGAGGCGTCAGGAGGAGGCGGGCAAGCACGGCGAGTGGGTGGACCCTGGCGCCGGCCGGGTCACCGTCGCCGAGTGGTTCGCGATCTGGCAGGAGTCCCGCGTCGACCGCGCGCCGCGGACCATCGAGGCCGAGCGCGAGCGCTTCCGGTCCCTGGTCGCGCCCTCGTTCGGTGACCGGCCGCTGCGGCAGGTCACGCACGAGGACGTCGCCCGCTGGGCCGCGACGATGACCTCGCCCACCACCGGCGAGACCGCATCGCCGGCCCGGCGCCGGGACGCGGCCCGCCTGCTCGTGGCGCTGCTCGACGCCGCCGTCGACGCGCGTCGTCTGCGCACCAACCCGGCGCGGACACCGTCCGGCAAGGTGCCCGCCCTGCCGCGCGCGCCGAAGACCAAGCCGCACCGCTACCTCTCGCACGAGCAGCTGCGCCGCGTGGCGGACGCCACCAGGACGCCGCAGGCCCGCGCCCTCGTGCTGCTGACGGCGTTGACCGGTCTGCGCTGGGGTGAGGTCAGCGCGCTCACGGTGGCCGACGTCGACCCGCTGCGCCGTCGCGTCCGCGTCAGCAAGGCGTACACCCGTCTCGACGACGGCACCCTCCTGCTCGGCGACACCAAGACCCACGCCCGGCGCGAGGTCCCGCTGCCGGCGATCCTCGTCGCGGACGTCGCGGCACAGGCCGCCGGCCGCGCTCCCGCCGACCTGCTGTTCACCGGGGCCCGGGGCGGCCCCCTGCGCCGGGAGAGCTTCGACCGGTCGGCGTTCCGGCCCGCCGTCCTCGCGGCCGGCCGGGCGGTACGCACGCTGCGTGAGGCTCTCGGCCTGCGTGCGTCCGGCCTGTACGACGACGGTGTGGTCGCCGCGGTGCGCCGGCTCCAGTTCGGCGCCGGGCTCGACCCGACCGGCGTCTGCGACCCGGCGACCTGGTCCCTGGTGGCCGACGCCGACCGCACGCGCCGGGACGGGACCCGCGGCGAGAAGGTGAGCCGCACCAGGCTCTTCACGGCGCTGTCGGGCACGACGCTGGGGCCGGGCGCCGAGGACTTCGACACCCTCACCCTGCACGACCTGCGCCACACCGCCGCCTCGCTGGCCATCTCGGGCGGTGCGACGGTCAAGGCGGTGCAGCGCATGCTGGGGCACGAGTCGCCGGTGCTGACCCTGTCCACTTACGCGGGCCTGTTCGAGGACGACCTCGACGTGCTGGGCGAGACGATGAGCGCGGCGTTCCAGGCGACGTCGTTCGAGCCCTCCGCCGCATCCGCGGCCACGGTCGCGGACGCGCCCGCGAACGTCACAGCGATCGGTTCCGCGCGGGCCTGGGCTGCGGGCTGACCCGGCCCGGCCCGGAGGAGCATTCGCCGCACAACTTCTCGCGAATCCGGGATTCTGGTGTCGAGAACGTGCGACCGGCTCCGTCCCAGGTACGAGGGCGCGCACGGCGTCCACGACTGCTCGGCCCGGCGACGGGCCCTCGACCAGGGAGAACACCATGGCGAAGTACCTGATCCTCAAGCACTACCGGCACAACGGCCCCGCACCCGTGCCCGGTACCGAGGTCATGATGGACCAGTGGACGCCGGAGGAGATCACCGCGCACATCGACTACATGAGCCGGTTCGCCGAGAAGCTGACGGAGCGCGGTGAGTTCGTCAGCGAGGGCGCGCTCCTGCCGGAGGGCACGTTCGTCCGGTACGACGGCGAAGGCAGGCCCCCGGTGACCGACGGGCCGTTCGCGGAGACCAAGGACCTGATCGCGGGCTTCATGATCATCGACGTCGAGTCCCAGGAGCGGGCCTACGAGGCGGCCGCCGAGCTCTCAGCGGCCCCCGGCCAGGGCGGGCGCCCGCTCCACGAGTGGCTCGAGGTGCGGCCGTTCTACGCCGAGCTGCAGGCAACCGCCGAGTAGGACGGGACGACGGCGTGCACGAGGACCGGGTGGACGGCGGCCAGGTGGACGAGCTGATGCGGACCCTGGCGCCGCAGGTCCTTGGCGTCCTCGTCCGTCGCGGAGCAGACTTCGCGCCC
>NZ_JBHXBG010000282.1:0-4036 GCF_042726755.1 Promicromonospora sp. NPDC060271
GTCCGAGTCTCTCCGGTGCACCGGGGAGACTCGGACAGGCGCTCTACTTCGCGAGTCCCTACTGATCAGCGGAAGTCGCCGAGGTCCAGGTCCTCCAGCGGGATCGCCTCGCCCGAGCCCATACCGAGGGTCGGGAAGTCGATCTCGTCGTAGCCGAAGCTCGGGTAGAGCTCGGCCTTGGCCTGCTCGGTGGGCTCGACCTCGACGTTGCGGTAGCGGGGCAGACCCGTACCGGCCGGGATGAGCTTACCGATGATGACGTTCTCCTTGAGGCCCAGCAGCGGGTCACGGCGACCGCTCATCGACGCCTCGGTGAGCACCCGGGTGGTCTCCTGGAAGGAGGCCGCCGAGAGCCACGAGTCGGTCGCGAGCGAGGCCTTCGTGATACCCATCAGCTCCGGACGGCCGGCGGCCGGCTGGCCACCCTCCGACACGGCCTTGCGGTTCGCGTCCTCGAAGCGCATGCGCTCCGCGAGCTCACCGGGCAGCAGCTGCGAGTCACCCGAGTCGAGCACGGTCACGCGACGCAGCATCTGCCGCACGATGACCTCGATGTGCTTATCGTGGATGTCAACACCCTGGCTGCGGTAGGTCTCCTGGACCTGGTCCACCAGGTGCGTCTGCGTGGCACGCGGGCCGAGGATGCGCAGCACCTTCTTCGGGTCGACGGCTCCCTGGACGAGCTGGGTGCCGACCGTCACGTGGTCGCCGTCCGCGATCTTGAGGCGCGCACGCTTCGTGACCGGGTACTTGATCTCCTCGCCACCGTCGTCCGGCGTCAGCACGAGGTGACGCGTCCGCTCGGTGTCCTCGATCGTCACGCGACCCGTGTACTCCGCGATCGGCGCCTCACCCTTGGGGGTACGGGCCTCGAAGAGCTCGGTGACACGCGGCAGACCCTGCGTGATGTCCTCGGCGGCAGCCACACCACCGGTGTGGAAGGTACGCATCGTCAGCTGCGTGCCCGGCTCACCGATCGACTGCGCCGCGATGATGCCGACGGCCTCGCCGATGTCCACGAGCAGACCCGTGGCCAGGGAGCGGCCGTAGCACTTCGCGCAGGTACCGACGCGAGAGGTGCAGGTAAGGACCGAACGGACCTTGACGCTCTCGATGCCCGCCGCGATCACCTTGTCGATGATGACGTCGCCCGCGTCCGAACCGGCGGTCGCGATGACGTTGCCGTCCGCGTCCACCACGTCGGTCGCGAAGGTACGCGAGTAGATGCTGGTCTCGACGCGGTCGTCCGGGACGAGCGAGCCGTCCGGGAGCCGCTCGGCGACCGGCAGCGTGAGGCCACGCTCGGTACCGCAGTCGTCCTCACGGATGATGACGTCCTGCGACACGTCCACCAGACGACGGGTCAGGTAACCCGAGTCGGCCGTACGGAGAGCCGTGTCGGCCAGACCCTTACGGGCACCGTGCGTCGCGATGAAGTACTCGAGGACGGACAGGCCCTCACGGTAGTTGGACTTGATCGGGCGAGGGATGATCTCGCCCTTCGGGTTCGCCACGAGGCCGCGCATACCGGCGATCTGACGGACCTGCATCCAGTTACCACGAGCACCCGAGCCCACCATGCGCATCACGGTGTTCCGCGCGTTGCTCTCGAGCTTCTCGCGCATCACCGATGCGACCCGGTCGGTCGCCTGCGTCCAGATCTCGATGAGCTCCTGACGGCGCTCGTCGTCGGTGATCAGACCCTTGTCGAACTGCTGCTGGACCTTGAGGGCCCGAGCCTCGTGCTCGTCGAGGATCGCGGCCTTCTCGGTCGGCGCTGCGACGTCGGAGATGGCGATCGTGACGCCGGAGCGCGTGGCCCACCGGTAGCCGGCGTCCTTCAGCGCGTCCAGCGCCGCGGCCACCTCGACCTTCGGGTAGCGCTCGGCGAGGTCGTTGACGATCGTCGAGAGGCGCTTCTTGTCGGCGACCCCGTTCTCGTACGGGTAGTCGACGGGCAGCGTCTCGTTGAACAGGTACCGGCCGAGGGTGGTGTCGAACAGGAGCTGCTGACCCGGCTCCCAGCCCTCGGGCGCCTCGAAGTCCTTCAGCGGCGGCACGAGGTCCGACATCCGAAGCTTGATCTTGGCGTTGATGTCCAGCTCGCCCCGGTCGAAGGCCATGATGGCCTCGGCAACGGAACCGAACGCGCGGCCCTCGCCCACGGCGCCCGGACGGTCGCTCGTGAGGTGGTGCAGACCGATGATCATGTCCTGCGAAGGCATGGTCACCGGACGGCCGTCCGACGGCTTAAGGATGTTGTTGCTCGAGAGCATGAGGATGCGGGCCTCGGCCTGCGCCTCGGCGCTCAGGGGCAGGTGGACAGCCATCTGGTCACCGTCGAAGTCGGCGTTGAACGCGCCGCAGACGAGCGGGTGCAGGTGGATGGCCTTGCCCTCGACGAGCTGCGGCTCGAACGCCTGGATGCCCAGACGGTGCAGCGTCGGCGCACGGTTCAGGAGCACGGGGTGCTCCGTGATGACCTCTTCGAGCACGTCCCACACGACCGGACGCGTGCGCTCGACCATGCGCTTGGCGCTCTTGATGTTCTGCGCGTGGTTGAGCTCCACGAGCCGCTTCATGACGAACGGCTTGAACAGCTCGAGCGCCATCTGCTTGGGCAGACCGCACTGGTGCAGCTTGAGCTGCGGGCCGACGACGATGACCGAACGGCCCGAGTAGTCGACGCGCTTGCCGAGCAGGTTCTGCCGGAACCGGCCCTGCTTGCCCTTGAGCATGTCGGAGATCGACTTCAGCGGGCGGTTGCCCGGACCCGTGACCGGACGGCCGCGGCGGCCGTTGTCGAACAGCGAGTCAACGGCCTCCTGGAGCATCCGCTTCTCGTTGTTGACGATGATCTCCGGCGCGCCCAGGTCCAGGAGCCGCTTGAGGCGGTTGTTCCGGTTGATGACGCGGCGGTACAGGTCGTTCAGGTCGCTCGTCGCGAACCGGCCACCGTCGAGCTGCACCATCGGGCGCAGGTCCGGCGGGATGACCGGGACGGCGTCGAGCACCATCGCCGTGGGCGAGTTCGTGGTCGTGAGGAACGCGTTCACGACCTTGAGGCGCTTCAGCGCCCGGGTCTTGCGCTGGCCCTTGCCGGAGCGGATGGTCTCGCGCAGCGACTCGGCCTCGGCCTCCAGGTCGAAGTTCTGGAGGCGCTGCTGGATCGCGCTCGCACCCATCGCACCCTCGAAGTAGGTGCCGTAGCGGTCCTGGAGCTGGCGGTACAGCATCTCGTCGCCCTCGAGGTCGGCGACCTTGAGGTTCTTGAACCGGTCCCAGACCTGCTCGAGGCGGTCGAGCTCCTGGTCCGCGCGCTTGCGGAGCTGAGCCATCTCGCGCTCGGCGGAGTCGCGCACCTTGCGGCGCGCGTCAGCCTTCGCACCCTCGGCCTCGAGCTCGGCCAGGTCGGCCTCGAGCTTCTGGGCGCGGGTGTTGATGTCGTTGTCCCGGCGGTCGGAGATCTCCTTCTTCTCGAGGTCGATCTCGTTCTGCAGGTTGGGCAGGTCCTCCTGGCGCGCCTCCTCGTCGACCGAGGTGATCATGTAGGCCGCGAAGTAGATGACCTTCTCCAGGTCCTTCGGTGCCAGGTCCAGCAGGTAGCCCAGGCGGGACGGCACACCCTTGAAGAACCAGATGTGCGTGACGGGCGCGGCGAGCTCGATGTGGCCCATGCGCTCACGGCGCACCTTGGAACGCGTGACCTCGACGCCACAACGCTCACAGATGATGCCCTTGAAGCGCACGCGCTTGTACTTGCCGCAGTAGCACTCCCAGTCGCGGGTCGGACCGAAGATCTTCTCGCAGAAGAGCCCGTCCTTCTCCGGCTTGAGGGTGCGGTAGTTGATGGTCTCTGGCTTCTTGACCTCACCGTGCGACCAGGCACGGATGTCCTCGGCCGTGGCGAGGCCGATACGCAGCTCGTCGAAGACGTTGACGTCGAGCAAGATGTCCTACTTCCTGAAGTTCTCGAAAACCCTCGTGGTGTCCAGGTCCGCGCCTGGTGTCCAGGTCCGCGCCCGCTGTGCGGGCG
>NZ_JBHXBG010000283.1:0-4012 GCF_042726755.1 Promicromonospora sp. NPDC060271
CCGCAACGACACGCCGAATCGCAGCCTCGATCCGGCGTGTCGTTGCGGTTCGACCAACCAGTCCACCAACAGGCTGCGGTTCGGCGACCACCGGGCCGCCGACAAGTTGCGGCTCGGCGACCGCCAGCGCCGTCGGACCGAGGCGGCGCCGTCCGACGTCCTAGGCTGGCGGCATGCAGATCGCACCCCGCAGCGGCGGCCCCGTACCCGACGTCGCCACTCTTCTCGCCCGCCTCGCCGCCGACGGCGGCCAGCCCCGGCTCACGTGGTACGGGGACGACGGCGAGCGCGTCGAGCTCTCCGGCGCGGTCCTCGCCAACTGGGCGAGCAAGACCGTCAACCTCCTCGTCGAGGAGTTCGACGCCGCCCCGGGCACGCGGATCGTCGTCGACCTGCCCGTGCACTGGCGCACCGCGGTCTGGACGCTGGCGGCCTGGCGCGCGGGCGTCACGGTGGTGCTCCCCGGCACCGAGGGGGCGAACCCGGACGTGGTGGTCACCGACGGCCCGGACCGCTGGGCCGGCCACGGGGCGGACCTCGTCGTCGTCTCGCTGCCCGCGCTCGCCCGCCGGTACGACGGCGAGCTGCCGTCCGGCGCCATCGACGCCGCCTCGGCGGTGATGACCTACGGGGACGCCATCGGCTGGGTGCCCGAGGTGGACCCCGACCAGGAGGCCCTGGTGACCGCCGCGGGCGCCGTCGGCCACAAGGGTCTGGTCCCGGAGCCCGGCGAGGGTACGCGCGTCCTGGTGGACGGGCGTGGTCCCGTGGCGGAGGTGCTGCGCGACCTGCTGGGCGTCTGGGCGGGCGGCGGCTCGGTGGTCCTCACCTCGCCGGCGACCGCCGCGGAGCTCGAGCGGGACGAGGCCCGGCTGACTCGTCTGCTGAGCACGGAGCAGGCAAAGCTGCCGCAGGGGTAGCCGGGGCGTCGAAATGCCCGGTCGCAAGCCATTTCAGACGTAGCCGCACACCGTCTTCGGTCTTCTCCACGAACCCTCTACGGTCCGACCCCGGGGGGCGCGCCGCCGTCCGACGGGCAGCCCATAGGATCTGACGCCGTGACGTTCCCTGACTTCAGCGCCGGAGAGGCGACGAGCCCAGCCACCGGGCCGTCGCATGCGCGCACGCTGAAGGGGATGAGCGGCGCGGCCCGGGCGGTGGTGATGGTGCTCGTCGCGGCGGTCTCGCTCGCGACGGCGGGCGGGGTGGCGGCGGTGACCCAGCTCACGGGGAACATCGAGACCGCCCAGATGACGGTTCTCGGACCTGACCGGCCCAAGGTGGTGCTGCCGAAGGATCCGAACGCGGGCACCCCGTTGAACATCGTGATCATGGGCAGCGACTCACGCGGCGGGGAGAACCGCGACCTGGCGGGCGGCGAGGACGCCGGCGCCCGGTCGGACACCACCGTGGTCATGCACATCTCGGGCGACCGGTCGCGGATCGAGATGATCTCGATCCCTCGCGACTCGACGGTGGACGTCCCGAGCTGTACGACCGAGGACGGCGCGACGACCGCTGAGCTCTACAGCACGAAGTTCAACGCCGCGTTCTCCCAGGGCGTGCAGGCGGGCGGCACCGTCGCCGACGGCGCCCTGTGCACCGTCAAGACGGTCGAGAAGCTGACCGGCGTCTTCATGAACGGCTTCATCGTCGTCGACTTCGCCGGGTTCTCCTCGATGGTCGACGCCGTCGGCGGCGTGGAGGTCTGCGTCGAGGAGCCGATCTACTCCGAGGACGCGAACCACCTGTCGCTCGACGCGGGAGCGCACACGCTCAAGGGTGTCAAGGCCCTCGACTACGCCCGGGCCCGCAAGGGCGACGGGCTGGGCGACGGCTCCGACCTGGGCCGGATCGGCAGGCAGCAGGAGGTCATGGCCTCGCTCGCCCGCAAGGTGCTGAGCCAGGAGGTCCTGACGAACCCCGCCAAGTCACTCAATTTCCTCAAGGCGGTGACCCGGTCCCTCACCATGAACAAGGAGCTTGCCAGCATCGACGGACTCGCCGGGTTGGCCTACTCCATGCGCAACGTGCGGCCTGACACGATCACCTTCATGACTGTCCCCAACGAGTACGACCCGGTACAGACGGCGAACGTGATCTGGACCGACGAGGCCGTACAGCTGTGGGACAACGTCAAGCACGACAGGCCGCTCGACTTCGACCCGGACGCGCCGTCGGCCGACGCGTCGCCGTCCGCCGATGCGTCGCCGTCCGCCACGAGCGACGACGAGAGCGCGGAAGGCTCTTCCGAGCCCACTCCCGACTCGCCCTCACCCAGCTCGACAGAGATCAAGCAGGCCGGTGAAGAAGCATTCACCGGCGCCGACACCACCAAGGTCTGCGGCTAGCCATGTCAGATCCCAGATCGTCGAACCGATCGGCCCCAGGCGCCGACGACGACGTGACGCGCGTCCGGATACCACCCAGCTTCACGCCGCAGGGCGTGAGCGGGCGGCCCGGCGCCGACGATGCCATCCCGGTGGGTGACACCGGTGAGAGACCGCGTACCCTGCCGGGCGTGGCGTCGAGCCCGCAGCAGGGCGGGCCCGGTGGCGCGGAGACGCCGGGCGTCGGGGTTCCCGGCGTCGGCGGCGCGCACCGTATCGGACGGCCGGAAGGCTCCTCCGACGGTGCCCGCAGCGAACCACGCATACGCAGACAGTCTTCTCGGGAGGTACCGGTGTCCGGCCAACGCAACAATCCCCCGCCCGTCCCACCACGGAGGTCGGGGATGCCGGCGCGCAACGAGTCGGGCGGGGCACCACGCTCCATCCCGCCGCGTACCGCGCCGCGCGCCGGTGGCCAGCCACCGCAGGCGATCCCGCCGGGCCGCCCGGTCCGGGCGAGCGCGGGCCCCGTGCGTCCGACGCCGGTGCGCAGCGCGCCGCGTCCCCCGGCGGGCAGCGGTCGTGGTGGTAGCGGCTATCCCGGTGGCGCTCTCGCCTCCGGCGGCCGTGGCGGGGGCGGCAGCAACATCCGCATCCGCAAGGGCCGCGTGGCCGGCGTCATCGCGGTGCTGGTGCTGCTCGCGATCATCGCCTGGCCGGTCGGGCTCCTGATCTGGGCCAACGGCAAGATCCAGCACGTCGAGGCCCTGTCCGGTGCGCCGAACACCCCGGGTACGACGTACCTGCTCGCGGGCTCCGACGCGCGTGGCAGCGGCGGCATCAACGACTCCACCTCGGGTGCGCGCACCGACACGATCATGCTGCTGCACAAGCCGTCGTCGGGGCCGGTCGCGCTCATCTCGATCCCGCGTGACACCTGGGCCGTGATGCCCGACGGCTCTGGCAGCAACAAGATCAACGCCGCGTACTCCTACGGCGGCGCGCCGATGCTGGTCAAGACGGTCGAGACGCTCAGCGGGCTCACGGTGGACCACTACGTCGAGGTCGGCTTCGGCGGCGTCGAGGGGGTCGTGGACGCCGTCGGCGGCGTGCGGCTCTGCCTGGACTACGACGTGCACGACGTGAAGTCGAAGCTCAAGTGGAAGAAGGGCTGCCACGTGGCGGACGGCAAGACGGCCCTCGCGTTCTCGCGGATGCGGTACGCCGACCCGACGGGCGACATCGGCCGTGGGCAGCGCCAGCAGCAGGTCATCGGCCAGATCGGCAAGAAGGTCGCGGACCCGGCAGTCCTGCTCAACCCTGCCACGCAGGTCGGGATCGCCGACGCCGGGCTCGCGGCCCTCGTGACCGACACCGACTCGGGCATCATCGACATCGCGACGATGGGCCTCGCCTTCCGGAGCGCGAACGGCGACGACGGCGTGACCGGCACCCCGCCGATCGCGTCGATCGGCTTCCGCACCCCCTCCGGCGCCTCGGCGGTGCTGCTCGACGAGAACCAGACCCCCGAGTTCTGGGCCAAGATCCGCGACGGCGGCTACGAGGCGGGCCAAGAGGTCGGCGGTATGCCGAAGTGACCTCGCGGTCTGCCTGACCAGGCCGTGCCAGGCAGAACGTCACTCCGCGGGGTGTGTTGCTGTGCGTAGACAGTGTCTACGCAC
>NZ_JBHXBG010000284.1:0-4011 GCF_042726755.1 Promicromonospora sp. NPDC060271
CCCTGATGTCACCGAGGAGATCCGGACAGGCGCTCTACTTCGCGGAGCTCGCTCGGGTCAGACGCCGTCGTCCACCCGGACGCGTTCAGTGAGGCCGCGGAGGAACCCCGCGCCCCAGGCCATGTGCATCGTCACGAGCGTCGCGGGCAGGGCCAGCGCGGAGCGCAGGTCGAGCCGCGGACGACGGGTCGCGGCATGCGCCGCGGCGCCGAGCACGCCCAGCAGGTAGACGGCGGGCGGCGTGAGGCCGAGCAGCGTCAGCGGCAGCACACCCGTGACGGCGCCGACGACGGCGAGCAGCACGGACACCCCGAGCACGATGACGGCGGTCGGCGGGGCCAGGTAACGAAGGTTGGCGGTGCCGGGGTTGCGGCGCACCACCTCGCGGCGCCACATGCCCGTCCGCCAGAACTGGGTGGCCACGGCGCCCAGCGTGCGGCGCGGCTTGTACTCGACCACGAGGGACGGGTCGAACCACAGGAGGCTGCCGCTGTTCCGCAGCCGGAGGCACAGCTCCCAGTCCTGTGCCCGCACGTACACCGGCGAGTACCCGCCCACCCGCTCCAGCGCCTCGCGGCGGAAGGTGCCCAGGTAGACCGTCTCGGCCGGGCCGGCGCTGCCGCCCGTGTGGAACGAGGCCGCGCCGAGGCCGGCCGGGTGGCTCATCGCCCTGGCCACGGCCTTCTGCACGGGGGTGTCGCCGACGGGCATCATGCGGCCGCCCACGCCGTCCGCCCCCGCGGCCTGCAGGGCTTCCACCGCGCGGCGCACGTAGGTGGGCTCCGCGACGGTGTGGCCGTCCACCCGGACGAAGATCGAGTGGCCCTCAGGCATCCGCGCCAGGCCCGCGTTGAGGCCGAGCGGCTTGGAGCCCGTCGGGTTGTCCACGACGGTGACCCGGCCGGTCTCGGCGCTGAGCTTCTCGGCGATCTCGTGCGTGCGGTCCTGCGACGGCCCAACGGCCAGCACCATGTGCAGCGGGTGCGGGTAGTCCTGTTCCAGGACGGACCGCACCATCGCCTCGAGGTATGGCTCCTCGTCACGTACGACGGCGACCACCGTCACCAACGGCATGCTTGCCGCATCGACCCGCTCGGGCACGTGGCCCCCTCTCGCGCTGGCCGGGCCAGGTTCGGCCACAGTCTTGGGTTCTTGTCGATCCAGGAACATCAGAGGCGGGCACCGCGAGTGCGGCGCCCGCCTCCGACCATGTACCTACGGTTCAGTGTGCCTACGGCTCAGGCTCTGTCCACCACGCCTGAGCCTGCGGCTACGCTCAGGCGTCGACCCGGCGGAGGCGCGACATCGGCGAGAACTCGCCGGGCATGACGCGCTTCTGACCGTCACCGAGCGCCTTCTCGAGGATGCGGATGTCGCGCACCAGCGTCTCGAGACCCTTGGGCTCGAGCGAGGAGGCGTGGTCCGAGCCCCACATGGCGCGGTCGAGCGTGATGTGCCGCTCTACGGCGACGGCGCCCAGCGCGACGGCCGCGATCGAGATCTGCAGACCGGTCTCGTGACCCGAGTAGCCGACGGGCACGCCGTAGCGCTGCTGCAGCGTCGTGATGGTGCGCAGGTTCGCCTCCTCGGGGGGAAGCGGGTAGGTCGAGGTGGAGTGCAGGATCACGAGCTTGCTCGTGTCCAGGATCTCCACAGCGGCGTCGATCTGCTCCAGCGTCGACATCCCGGTCGACAGGATGATCGGCTTGCCGGTCGCGGCCAGCGCGCGCAGCATCTCGTGGTCCGTGACGGACGCCGAGGCGACCTTGTGGGTCGGCACGCCCATCTTCTCCAGGAAGTCCACCGACGGCGCGTCCCACGGAGAGGCGAACCACTGCACGCCCTTGTCCTTGGCGTACGCGTCGATCTCCGTGTACTCCGGCTCCTCGAACTCGACCTTGTACTTGTACTCGAGGTACGTCATCTCGCCCCAGGGCGTCTGACGGATCTTGTCCCGCTGATCCTTCGGGGTGCTGATCTCCGGAGTGCGCTTCTGGAACTTCACGGCCTGGCACCCGGCGTCGACCGCGACGTCGATCAGCTTCTTGGCGATCTCGACGTCACCGTTGTGGTTGATGCCGATCTCGCCGATCACGTAGACCGGCTGGTCAGCGCCCACCAGGTGCTCGCCGATGGCGACCGGTGTGGGCTGCGCGGTGGTCGCGCTCATATCGAGGTCCTTCCGAAGATGTCATGCACAGGGTAGTGCTCGTGCGGGGTAGTGCTCGTACGGGCCGAAAGACGGCTATCCGGCGACGACGGGGCCCTGGGCGGTGCCAGCGCTGAGAGCGACTTCACCCGGACGCGAAGCGAGTATACGGTCACAGACCTCACGAACCGCACCGTTCCCGCCGTCGCGCGACAGCACGATCCTGGCCTGCGCCTTCACCTCGGGACGCGCGTCGGCGACCGCGACCGGCCAGCCGACGACCTCCATGGCGGCAAGGTCGTTGACGTCGTTGCCGACGTAGGCGACCCGTGCCGGGTCGAGGCCGCGCTCCGCCAGCCAGCCGCGCAGCGCGGTGGCCTTGTCCTCGACTCCGTGCAGCACCTCGACGCGCAGCTTGCTCGCGCGGGAGGCGACGACCTTGTTGGTCTCGGTGGACAGGATCAGGATCGGGATGCCCGTGCGCCGCAGGCGGGAGATGCCCATGCCGTCGCCACGGCTCACCCTGACCTGCTCGGTCCCGTCCTGGTCGACGTAGGCGTGGTCGTCGGTGTGCACGCCGTCGAAGTCCGTCACCAGGGCGTCGACGTCCAGCGGCTCGGGCGCTGCGTCGACGCTCTGGTCCACGAGCTGACGCGCGAGCCAGAGGTCACGCGGCTCGTCGATCTCGATCGCCCACTCCGCGGCGACCGGCTGGATGCCCACGTCGCCGAAGAACCGCGTCCCGCTCTCCCGGAACCCGTCCGTGCGCATCACGTAGAAGGCGCCGGTCTCCCGGTAGTGCGGGGCCCGCTCCTGGCGCCGCTCACGGTACTCGGTGGTGTGGCCGACAGGGCTGGCCACGCCGTCGTCGATCCGCCACTGGAAGTCGTGCGTCTCCGAGACGGCGACGACCACGTCCTTCTCCCCCTCGGCGACGGTCCGGACGGCTGCGTCCAGGTCCGCAGGATCGATGAACGGTGAGGTGCACTGCACCAGCACGGTGACCGGCGGGATCTCCTGCGGGGACAGGCCCCCGTCGCCGGCCTCGACGCGCTCCAGGACATGCAGCAGCGCGGACTCCGACGACGCCGTCCCGCCGGCGATCTCCGCGGGTCGGACCACGACCCGCGCTCCGTGCGACCGCGCCTCGGCCGCGATCTCGTCGTGGTCCGTGGAGACGATGACGGTCCCTACCGACGGGGCCGCCGACGCGGCCTGGACCGCCCGGCCGACGAGCGTGATGCCGTCGACCCGCGCCAGGTTCTTCAGCGGGACCCCCTGCGAACCGCCGCGGGCCGGGATGATCACGATGGCCGACGGGCCTGTTGTCTCTGGCATGCTTTCCTTTGACGGACTGACTCGGGCAGGGCCCTGGTCGGCCAGGTCCCGCGCCGCCACCGCGAAAGCACGCAAGGGCGGCTGTCAACTGTATCGCTCCCCGCCGCGCCCCTGGTCATCGGGAATGCCGGGTCTGCCCGGGCGACGTGCTGAGGATCCATGAGGCCATCGGGCCGTTCGCGTCCGTCGTACGCGCCCTGGCATGTCTGAGAGGATCTACGCATGAAGATCGCTGTTGTCGGAACCGGTTATGTCGGCCTGTCGAACGCCGTCCTGCTCGCCCAGAACCACGAGGTCTGGGCGGTGGACGTGGACGCTTCGAAGGTCGCGCTGGTCAACGACCGCAAGAGCCCGATCGTGGACGTGGAGCTCGAGGAGTACCTGGCCACGAAGGACCTCGACCTGACCGCGACGCTGGACGCCCCGGCCGCCTACGCGGGTGCGCAGGTCGTGGTCGTGGCGACGCCGACGAACTACGACGAGGTCACGAACTTCTTCGACACGTCGTCGGTCGAGTCCGTGAT
>NZ_JBHXBG010000285.1:0-3880 GCF_042726755.1 Promicromonospora sp. NPDC060271
CCCCCTCGGGGGTGCGGGCCTCTGCTGTGCAGCCACATCGGCCGCGGCGTCGCGGCAGTGCGAGCGGGCAGTGGGGGCTGACGGTGCGGATACGCAACGATTCGAGGGTTATTGCGGTCTCGGCGTGCACGTAGTAGGGCGACTGGACATACTAGAACCAGATAGGTATGCTAGCGCTTTGCGCCCGCGTGTGCCCTCGACGCCTCCCCCTGCTTCCCGAAAGTCCTGGTTGCATCCCCTCTTTGGGATGCCCTCCGGCGACGGGTGAAGTCCGGCAGAGCTTCCTGCAGCACCGCAGAGCGTACAGCGTTCACCCGAACTGCAGGGAAGGACCCCTCTTGGCTGCCTCGCGCACCCCTTCAGCTCCGTCCGCCGAAGCCATTGCGAACCGTACCGCTTCCCGTCGCGTCTCCTTCGCAAAGATCTATGAGCCACTCGAGGTCCCCGACCTGCTTGGCCTGCAGACCGAAAGCTTCGACTGGCTCCTTGGTAACCCAGCCTGGCAGGCCAGGGTAGAAATTGCCAAGACGGCTGGCCGTAATGATGTCCCGGAAACTTCGGGCCTCGAGGAGATCTTCGAGGAGATCTCCCCGATCGAGGACTTCGGTTCCTCGATGTCCCTCTCCTTCTCGAACCACCGCTTCGAGCCGCCGAAGTACACGGCGGACGAGTGCAAGGAGAAGGACTTCACCTACGCGGCCCCGCTGTTCGTCACCGCGGAGTTCGTCAACTACACCACCGGTGAGATCAAGAGTCAGACGGTCTTCATGGGCGACTTCCCGCTCATGACGGCGCGCGGCACCTTCATCATCAACGGCACCGAGCGCGTCGTCGTCTCGCAGCTGGTGCGTTCGCCGGGTGTGTACTTCGAGCGCACCCCGGACAAGACCAGCGACAAGGACGTCTTCTCCGCGAAGATCATCCCGTCGCGTGGCGCCTGGCTCGAGTTCGAGATCGACAAGCGGGACGCCGTCGGTGTCCGCGTCGACCGCAAGCGCAAGCAGTCCGTCACGGTGCTGCTCAAGGCCCTCGGCATGAGCGAGGCGGAGATCCGCGAGGAGTTCGCCGAGTTCCCGTCCGTGCTGGACACCCTCGAGAAGGACCACGTCCACACCGAGGACGAGGCGCTCGTCGACCTGTACCGCAAGATCCGCCCGGGCGAGCCGCCCACGGTCGAGGCCGGCCGCGCGCTGCTCGAGAACTTCTACTTCAACCCGAAGCGCTACGACCTCGCGAAGGTCGGCCGCTACAAGGCGAACAAGAAGCTCGGTGTCGACGCCCAGCTCGCCGAGTCCACGCTGTCGCTGACCGACGTCGTCGCCACGATCAAGTACCTCGCGGCCCTGCACGCCGACAAGCAGACCCTCTCGGGCATGCGCAACGGCCAGCCCGTCGAGGTGCGCGTCGAGGTCGACGACATCGACCACTTCGGCAACCGCCGTATCCGCGCCGTGGGTGAGCTCATCCAGAACCAGGTGCGCACGGGTCTGTCCCGCATGGAGCGCGTGGTTCGCGAGCGCATGACGACGCAGGACGTCGAGGCCATCACGCCGCAGACGCTCATCAACATCCGTCCGGTCGTCGCGTCGATCCGTGAGTTCTTCGGCACGTCGCAGCTCTCGCAGTTCATGGACCAGAACAACCCGCTGGCCGGTCTGACGCACAAGCGTCGTCTGAACGCGCTGGGCCCGGGTGGTCTGTCCCGCGACCGTGCCGGCATGGAGGTCCGTGACGTCCACCCGTCGCACTACGGCCGCATGTGCCCGATCGAGACCCCTGAGGGTCCGAACATCGGTCTGATCGGCTCGCTCGCGTCGTTCGGTCGCATCAACCCGTTCGGCTTCATCGAGACGCCGTACCGGAAGGTCGAGAACGGCAAGGTCACCGACAACATCGAGTACCTGACGGCCGATGACGAGGACCGCTACATCATCGCGCAGGCGAACACGCCGCTGGCCGAGGACGGCACGTTCCTCCTCGACCGCGTGCTCGTGCGCACCAAGGGTGGCGAGACCAACGACATCCCGGGTGCCGAGGTCGACTACATGGACGTCTCGCCGCGCCAGATGGTGTCGGTCGCGACCGCCCTGATCCCGTTCCTCGAGCACGACGACGCCAACCGCGCCCTCATGGGTGCCAACATGCAGCGCCAGGCGGTGCCGCTGGTCCGGTCCGAGGCCCCCGTGGTCGGTACCGGCATGGAGCGCCGTGCGGCGGTCGACGCCGGCGACGTCATCCTGGCGACCAAGCCCGGTGTGGTCACCGAGGTCTCGGCCGACCTGGTGCTCGTCGCGAACGACGACGGCACGACCGGCTCGTACCGCGTGCACAAGTTCGTGCGCTCGAACCAGGGCACGAGCTACAACCAGCGCGTGCTGGTCGACGAGGGCGCGCGGGTCGAGGTCGGCTCCGTGCTCGCCGACGGCCCGGCGACGGACGAGGGCGAGCTCGCGCTCGGCCGCAACCTGCTGGTCGCGTTCATGTCGTGGGAGGGCCACAACTACGAGGACGCGATCATCCTGTCGCAGCGCCTCGTGGAGGACGACGTCCTCTCCTCGATCCACATCGAGGAGCACGAGGTCGACGCGCGTGACACCAAGCTCGGCCCGGAGGAGATCACGCGGGACATCCCGAACGTCTCCGAGGAGGTCCTCGCGGACCTCGACGAGCGCGGCGTGATCCGCATCGGTGCCGAGGTCGGCGCGGGCGACATCCTGGTCGGCAAGGTCACCCCCAAGGGTGAGACCGAGCTGACCCCGGAGGAGCGCCTGCTCCGTGCGATCTTCGGCGAGAAGGCGCGCGAGGTGCGCGACACCTCGCTCAAGGTTCCGCACGGTGAGCAGGGCACGGTCATCGCGGTGCGTGAGTTCAACCGCGAGGACGGCGACGAGCTGCCCGCCGGCGTGAACCAGCTGGTGCGCGTCTACATCGCGCAGCGCCGCAAGATCACGGTCGGTGACAAGCTGGCCGGCCGCCACGGCAACAAGGGCGTCATCTCGAAGATCCTCCCGCAGGAGGACATGCCGTTCCTCGAGGACGGCACGCCCGTCGACGTCGTCCTGAACCCCCTGGGTGTGCCGGGCCGAATGAACGTCGGCCAGGTGCTGGAGACCCACCTCGGGTGGATCGCCAAGCAGGGCTGGGACGTCTCGCTGGCGGAGGACAAGGGCGGGGAGTGGCTGGAGAGCCTTCCCGAGGTCGCGCACAAGAGCGAGCCGAGCCGCCCCGTCGCCACCCCGGTGTTCGACGGCCTGGAGGAGGTCGCGCTCCGCGGCCTCTTCGGCGCCACCCTGCCCAACCGTGACGGTCAGCGGATGGTCAACCAGGACGGCAAGGCGCAGCTCTTCGACGGCCGCTCCGGCGAGCCGTTCCCCGAGCCCGTCTCGACCGGCTACATGTACATCCTGAAGCTGCACCACCTGGTCGACGACAAGATCCACGCGCGTTCGACCGGTCCGTACTCGATGATCACGCAGCAGCCGCTGGGTGGTAAGGCGCAGTTCGGTGGTCAGCGGTTCGGTGAGATGGAGGTCTGGGCACTCGAGGCGTACGGCGCCGCGTACACGCTCCAGGAGCTGCTCACCATCAAGTCCGACGACGTCCCGGGCCGTGTCAAGGTCTACGAGGCGATCGTCAAGGGCGAGAACATCCCCGACTCGGGCATCCCGGAGTCCTTCAAGGTTCTCCTCAAGGAGATGCAGTCGCTGTGCCTGAACGTCGAGGTGCTCTCGAGCGACGGTGTCTCCATCGAGATGAAGGAGTCGGACGACGAGGTGTACCGCGCCGCTGAGGAGCTCGGTATCGACCTCTCGAGGCGGCCGAACGCCGCCTCCAGCGTCGACGAGATCTGACACCGGTCCGCGCCCGCACAGCGGGCGCG
>NZ_JBHXBG010000286.1:0-3857 GCF_042726755.1 Promicromonospora sp. NPDC060271
TGCTGGCGTGCGGGGGGGGCTCCCCCCCGGGGTGTGGTTTGGGTGCGGGGGGGGCCTCCCTTCGGGGGATGCCCGCCTCTCGTGCTCTCCCGGGCCGACGTCGATCGCCGTACGCTGACCTGATGGCAGACGCAGCCCTCAAGGACCTGGTCATCGACGCCACCGACGGGCCGAAGCTCGCCGCCTTCTGGTCGGCGGCCCTGGGACTCCGCTCACGGCCGGCCGGTGGCTCCGCGGCCGGCTTCGTGCTCGAGGACGACGTCCCGGAGCACACGGTCTGGATCAACGAGGTCCCCGAGCCGCGCACCGTGAAGCAGCGGGTGCACCTGGACCTGCACGCCACCGTCGACGAGCTCCGGGCGCTCGGCGCCACGCCGGAGGTCGCGCGCGAGGACTGGACGGTCGTGCGCGACCCGGAGGGCGGCGAGCTGTGCGCGTTCCCACGCCGGGCGGCGACGGTGGGCCGCCACCGCTTCTACGCGCTGGTCGTGGACTGCGCCGACCCGGCCGCGGCGAGCGCCTGGTGGGGAGAGCGGTTCGGGGTGGAGCCCCAGCGGTACGCCGACCGGCCGTGGTACCGGCTGGAGCCCGGCGGTGGGCTGCCCTGGCTGATGCTCTTCGTCCCGGTACCCGAGCCGAAGACCGTGAAGAACCGCATCCACTGGGACGTGTGGGGCGAGACCGAGACCTTTCTCGACGCCGGCGCCACGATGCTCATGAGGCGGGCGGACTCCCCCGACCCGCATGTGTTCTGGGACGTGCTCGCCGACCCGGAGGGCAACGAGTTCTGCGTGTTCCGCCCGGAGCGGTGACGGCCGGAGCAGGACCACTTCGAGGTCTAGGTTCCTCCGCTCTGAAACGCTTCAGAAGGGAGCAACCCAGACCTCGAAGGGGAACTGCGGAGTGAGCTCACCACTTGTCGTGGACGTGCTCCTTGATCATCTCGTCGTAGATCTCCCGCACGCCGGACATGAACAGCGGGCCAAGCGTCTCCGCGTGGCCCGCAGCGGCGTTGGCGCGGGCCTGCTCGACGTTGCGCGCCCCCGGGATCACGGAGGAGACGCCGGGCCGCTGCCAGGCCCAGGCGATCGCCGCCTGCGCAGGGGTCAGGGTCTCGCCGACGAGCTCCCGCGCCAGCTCCGTGAACCGGGCGGCGGCCTCGAGCCCCACCTCGTAGGGCACGCCGGAGAACGTCTCGCCGACGTCGAAGGCGGCGCCCTCACGGTTGTAGGTGCGGTGGTCGTTCTCGGCGAACACCGTGTCCTTGGTGTACTTGCCGGAGAGCAGGCCGGACGCGAGCGGCACGCGCGCGATGATGCCGACGCCCGCCGCGGAGGCCGCGGGCAGCACCTCGTCGAGCGGCTTGAGCCGGAACGCGTTGAGGATGATCTGCACGCTGGCGACGTTGGGCCGAGCGATGGCCTCGAGCGCCTCCGTGGTCTTCTCGACGCTCACGCCGTAGGCCGCGATCGCGCCGTCGGACACGAGCTGGTCGAGCGCGTCGTAGACGGCGTCCGACGAGTAGACGGGAGTGGGCGGGCAGTGGAGCTGCACGAGGTCCAGCCGGTCGACGCCGAGGTTCCGCCGGGACCGGTCGGTCCACTCCCGGAAGTTCTGGAGCACGTAGTTCTCCGGCACCTGGTCCATGCGCCGCCCCATCTTCGTGGCGACGGTGATGCCGGCCTCGGGGTGGTCCTTCAGGAAGGAGCCGATCGCCTGCTCGCTGCGGCCGTCACCGTAGACGTCCGCGGTGTCGAAGAAGGTCACCCCGGCCTCGAGCGAGGCCTCGAGGACGGCGCGGGCGTCGCCCTCGCTGACCTCGCCCCAGTCGGCGCCGAGCTGCCAGGTGCCCAGGCCCACAGCCGATACGAGCCGACCGGTCCGTCCGAGTACCTGCTGTTCCATCGTTCCTCCTGCTGCTGGGCGGGCAGACGTGCCCGCGTGGACCCGACGTCAGGTCCTGTTCGTAGCTGGGTCGTGTGAACATCACAGAACCCGACCCTCTAGTCTGCTGTCTCACGCTACGTGGCGCAGGCATAAATTGCCCTACGGTTACGGTGTGAGTGTGACGACAGAAATTCCTCCCGTTGCTGCGGCCAGGCCCCATCCTTCCGGGGACCAGTTCCGGATCAGCCATGAAGGCCACCGCGCGACGGTCACCCAGGTGGGTGCGGCGCTGAGAGAGTACTCGGTCGACGGCCGCGACGTCGTCGTGCCCTTCAGGGCGGACGAGATCAGCCCGGTGTTCAACTGCGCCGTGCTGATCCCCTGGCCGAACCGGCTCCGCGACGGCTCCTACGAGTACGGCGGCCAGACGCACCAGCTTCCCGTCACGGAGCCCGCGCGCAACACCGCGCTGCACGGGCTCGCGGCCTGGGACCGGTGGTCGGTGATCGAGCACACGGGCTCCGCCGTGACCCTCGAGCTCGAGCTGGTCGCCCGGCCGGGCTACCCGTTTCAGCTCGTCGCGCAGATCCGCTACGCCCTGTCCGATGCCGGCCTCGAGGTCACCCTCGACGTCACGAACGTCGGGGCGAGCACGGCGCCCTACGGCTGCGGGTTCCACCCGTGGCTCTCGACGGGCGGCGCGGACCTGGACGAGTGCACGGTCCGTCTCGACGCGGCCACCCGCGTCACGACCGACGAGCGGCTGCTCCCGACCGGCACCGAACCGGCGTCGGGCACCTTTGACCTGCGTGAGCCGCGCAGCGCGGCCGGTCTGGACCTCGACGACGCGTACGTCGACGTCGTACGCGACGCGGACGGTCTTTCCTGGGCCCACCTGTCCGCACCCGACGGCCGCACCGCGGCGGTCTGGATGGACGAGTCGCAGGACGTCTGGCAGGTCTGCTCCGGCGACCACATCGACCCCGACCGTCGCCGCATGGGCCTCGCCGCCGAGCCGATGACCTGCGTCGCCGACGCGTTCCGCACGGGCGAACGGCTCGTGCACCTCGCTCCGGGCGAGCGGCACGCCGTCCGCTGGGGGATGACGCTGCTCTGACGGCACCGCCGAACATGTGTCGCCGGTTCTCACGTCGGCGCACACGCGTCGGCGCGTTGGCACTGTTCGGCCACTGTCCGTGCACCACAATGAGGAACCGGCCGTCCGCCAGGCTGCCGGGAACAGGCAAGGAGAGTCCGTTGCAGGATCGCGAGGTGCGCATCTGCGTCGTCGGTGACGAGCTGGCCACGGGTGTCGGAGACGCTCGTGCGCTCGGCTGGACCGGTCGTGTCCTCGCGCGCACCCATTTCTCCCGGCCCGCCATGCTCTTCACCCTCGCCGTGCCCGGCGAGACCAGCACGCAGCTCGGCGCCCGCTGGGAGGCGGAGACCGCCACGCGGTTCGGCTCGGACTCCGAGGTCGAGAACCGCCTGGTGGTGGCCCTGGGGCGGCACGACGTCGCCTCAGGGCTCACCGTCGCGCGCTCGCGGCTGAACCTGGCGAACATCCTCGACGTCGCGGACGCGAACCGGACGGCGGCGTTCGTCGTCGGGCCGCCGCCCGGGCTGCCCGCGGAGGGCGGCCGGATCGCGGAGCTGTCGGACGCGTTCGCCGACGTCGCCAACCGGCGCCGGGTGCCGTACGTCGACACGTACACGCCGCTCGCGCAGCACGAACAGTGGCTCGCCGACCTCGCGCAGGGCGGGGGCGTCTACCCCGGCCAGGCGGGCTACGGGCTCATGGCGTGGCTGGTGCTGCACACCGGCTGGCACGCCTGGCTGGGCCTCCCCCAGGACGAGGTCGCCTGAAGTAATCAGACCGAATGGTCGGCAGAATGTCAGGTGGTCGGCCTCGATGCTGGAGTCCGCCGAGGCGTGGGCCAGCAGCGCGGTGACGATGTCGGAGTCGGAGG
>NZ_JBHXBG010000287.1:0-3838 GCF_042726755.1 Promicromonospora sp. NPDC060271
GTGCTGGATATTTGTCCTCTCGAAACGGTTTGAGAGGACAAATATCCAGCACTCAACGGTCAGGGGGTGCCGGCCGTTTGGCCTTCGCCTATCGGGTCTGTTTCGTCGCCCCAGACCTGTTCGCGGAAGTTGTCCCACACCTGGATGTCGGACGTCGCGCCCAGGAAGCCCATCCGCGCGTCCGTCGCGGTCAGCAGGATCTCGATGAGCGAGGCGCCCTCGAGCACCTTGGTGGCCACCTCGAGGAGGTCCTGCCCGTCCGGCAGGTTCGCGTGGATCGACGACACGTACATCTGCGCGTCGCCCTCGAGCGAGACGAAGTTCGCCCGGGTCTCCGTGCCTGCCGTCGTGCCGTGGTTGTAGGCGTACGACTTGAGCCAGAAGCCGTCGACGACGACCTTGTCGGCCGAGATCTTGATGGCGTCCCGCCGCTCGCCGGCACCCTTGACCGGCACGTTCGCCAACCCGATGCCGTTGATGCCGGTGAGCGGGATGGTCAGGTCCCGGCTCTCCAGGTCGGCGGGGAGGGAGAAGACCGAACCGTCCTCCTTGGCCCCGCACTGACCCGGCAGGTCGACGTTCAGGTCGTACCTGCCGCCGAAGCTCACCTTGACGCAGGTGCCCAGCTCCGTCCGCAGCGCCTCTTCGATGGTCTCCTGCGGGTCGATCTCGCCGCACGGGTCGGACGGCGCGCTGTCCCCCGCCTCGGGCGGCACGGAACCGTCCTGCGTCGGTTCCTCGCACTCGGCCTGGTCATCGCCCTTGCCCGTGCCGGTGTCGCCGTCGGCCGGATCGCCCGAACCCGTGTCGCCGTCGCCCGGGCCGGTCCCCCCGCCCGTGACGTCGTCCACCACGTCGCCGACCGGGTCGTCGGTGGCGCCGTCGCCCGGGTCCGAGTCGCCCGGGTCGGAACCGCCCTGGTCGGAACCGCTCGGCGACGGCGTAGGCGTGGCCGACGGGTCCGCCGCGCCTTCGTCGCAGGCACCGAAGACCACGCACCAGAACGAGTCGTCCTGCGTGGTCTGGGCGTCCGACGTCGACGCGGGCAGGCTCGTGCCGGCCATCGCCAGCGCGCCCGCCACCACCACGGCGGCGGACTTCTGGGACAGCGCGCGCAGCGCTGTGCTGAGCGAGTCCGCGCGGGGGATGGCCTCGGTGTCCGGGGCGGCCCCGGCCGCCGGTGCGTCGGCCTCCGCCTTCGCGACGTCCGCCTTCGTCTCTCCCGTCGTGGCGGCGGACGTGTCGTCCGTGTCCGTCGCCGGGGCGGGTGCGCCCTCCGAAGCGTCGTCCGCGTCCGGAGCGTCGTCCGCGTCCCGAGCGTCGTCGTCCGCTGCGTCGCCCACGACGCGCGGCTCAGCGGGACCCGCCGCGCCGTCGGCCTCCCTGTCCGCCTCGGTGTCCGCCGCCGGAGGCGCCCAGGACACGACGACGATGCCGCCGACCACCCCGAGCAGGAACCCGACGACCCAGCCGCCGAGGTTCACCCCGGCGATCGAGTAGACGGAGATCGCCAGTGCGATCACGCCGTAGAAGATCCGGTGCACGGGCTGCGCGATCGACAGGATCCCCAGCAGGATCAGCGCGATCGGCAGGATCGTCGCCTGGGAGCCCTCCACCCCGAACTGCAGCACGACGTTCATCCCGAGCTGGTCCAGCTTGATCGGGCCGGACAGAAGCATCTCGAGACCAGCGAGCGCTACCAGCACACCCCCGACGAACGGCCGCTGCCTGCGCCAGGGACGGAAGTCCCTGCGCCAGTCAGCTAGCTTCGTGCGAAGTCCGGGGCGGCCGGCGTCGGCCTGGCCGTCACCCGGACTCAGAAGCACTCGGTGCCGTCCGTGATCTTGAGGCTGAGGTCCGTGAGCTGGAAGACGGCGGCCTGCGTGCTCCACGACACCTGCTGGAGGCCGTCGATGTCGATCGAGTCGGAGTCCATGGCGAAGTCGCCGGCGTCGCCCTTCTTGGCCGTGTTGACGGTGGAGGCGTCGACGCCGATGCGGATGTTCTTGAAGACCGCGGTACCCGACAGGTCGTTCATGCCGATCTGCAGGTCGGTGGCCTTCGCGGGCTCCTTGCCGGTGCCCGCCGAGATGAGGAGGCCGACCTTGCCGAGCGGCGTGTCCTGCACCACCGACTGGCACAGGTTGTAGAGCTGCGCGTCCTTGATGTTCGCGATGGCGGCCGGGTGCTGCGTGCCGTCGGAGGCGGTCGCGACGCCCGCGTACTGCGAGAAGCCCGTGCCGACGAGCTGGTCGGCGCCGATCTTGAACTGGCTGCCGGAGATCGCGAACGAGACCGGCACCGCGCCCTGGGCAACGCCGCCGAGCAGAAAGCTGGCGGCGATCGCGACCGGGATGACTGCCAGAGCCACGCGCCCCTTGCGCGACCCCGTGAGCTTGCTGAGCTTCATTGGTGTTCCCCTCGATGCCAATGTGAGAACGACTACGCCGTCGTCCCGTCGCGACGTTAGCGCGATTACTGAGTAAGCGTCAATTGTCCGCTGAGAGCGGCGCAAAGCATGCCGGATATGCTCGAACCATGGCAACAGCCCGTCGCACCCGACTTCGCCCGGAGGAACGCCGCAACCAGCTCGTGGCGCTGGGAGTGGCCACTCTCGCGGACCGACCTCTGGCCGACGTGACCGTCGAGGAGATCGCCGCCGAAGCCGGTGTCTCGACGGGTCTCGTCTACTACTACTTCGGCTCCAAGAACGGCCTGCACCACGAGATCGTGCGCCGCGCGCGCGACTCGATGCTGCACGCCTCCGAGCCTCTCGCGGAGCTTCCGCCGGCCGAGCGCCTGGCCAGCACGCTGACGCGGCTCGTGGCCTACGTACGGGAGCACGGCCCGACCTTCTACTCGCTGGTCCGTGGCGCGGCCAGCGGTGACGAGGAGGTGCGCGCCGTCATCGAGGACGCGCGGCGGGAGCAGACGGAGCGGGCCATGGCCGTCCTCCTGGAGCTGGGGGTGCCTGAGTCGGAGCTGCTGCGCGTGGCGGTCCGCTCCTGGGTGGCCCTCGCCGAGCAGGCGCTGGTCGACGGCGGCATCAACTCCGACCTCACCGACGACGAGCTCGTCGGCTATCTCGAGCGCAGCCTCGGCGGCGTCGTCGTCGCCGTCGTGCCGGGCGTCTCGGAGGCGCTGTTCGGGGTCCCGACGGCGCGCTGACGACACCTGCGGCCAGGCCCGGGTCCGTCCGGGCCGCTCCCGTCAGAGCGCCTTGACCATGAGCAAACAGGGGTTGTCGGCCCAGAGGTCGGGGAACTCCTCGACCGGGTGGAAGCCGCAGGCGGTGTAGAAGGCGCGGGTCCGGTCGAAGTCCGGGTCGGACGCCGACGGTCCGAACGTCTTGACGCTCAGCAGGCGCACACCCTGGGCCCTGAGGTCGTCCTCCACCCGCCGCACGAGGGTGCGGCCGATGCCCGCGCGGTGGTGCTTGCGCCGGACGGCGAGCAGGTGCACCTCTGCCGACGTCGGGTACCGCTGGTCGACGAGGAGCACGCCGAGCACGTCCTCGGACGGGATCTTGCCACCGTCTGCCTCGATCGCGGGTGCCGGGGACTCAGGTGCGGCGACCGCCACATAGTTGGGGAACTTGGCCGCCGCCTCTACGTACTCGTGCGTGAACCGGTCGATGCCGAACCATTCCGGCAGCTCTCCGAGGATGTCGTGCGCGGCATCCGATCGGCCGAGGGTCCTGACCACGGTAAACGTCCCAGACACGCGGCCTAATTTAGACCGGTCGGGCCGGGTTCACCCGCTGAACGCGAATACGCCGAAGTAGAACTGGCGCGAGATAGAACTGGGGCGAAGTAGAACGCAGGATCGCGTTCTACTT
>NZ_JBHXBG010000288.1:0-3812 GCF_042726755.1 Promicromonospora sp. NPDC060271
CCCTCAGCGCTCCCCGCCGGGCACCCACAGCACGTCGCCGACCTCCTTGTTGGCCACCCGGGCCAGGATGAACAAAAGGTCGGAGAGGCGGTTGAGGTAGAGCGTGCGTCGGGACACACGCTCTACTTCGCGGGCCCGACCGGGGGATTTCCGGGCCTCGGGCTGTGATCGGGGCGCTCGACGCGTCATCATGGGCGCATGCTCTCCACCGCAGGGGCGTCCGGCGCAGACGCCTCCGAAGACCAGGTCGACGATGTCGGCGGCCCGTTTGGCGACGACGGGACGGACCTGGGACCGTTCGAGGATCTGGAGCGGGAGATCCGGCTGCTGATCCGCCGCGCGCAGTCCTCCGGGACGTCGATCGCACGCCGCGTCCATCCCGAGCTGGATGCCAGTGCGTACCCGCTCCTGGCCCACGTCGCCGAACGGCCGGGCGCGCGCGGCTCGGACCTTGCCACCTTTTTCGGTGTCGGCCGTGCCACCGTGTCGCGGCAGCTCAGCCGCCTGGCCGAGCTCGGCCTCGTCGAACGCACCGTCGACCCGGAGGACAGCCGCGGTCAGCGGATCACCCTCACGTCCGACGGCGCCGCCCGGCTGGACCGGGCGCGCTCCAGCCGGGTCGCGATGCTGGAGGGGGCGCTGGCCACCTGGGAGACCGAAGAGGTCAGCCAGCTGGCCAGGCTCCTCAACCGCTACTCGGCGGACATCGTCGCGTGGAAGCAGAGCCACTGACCGGTCCGCCGGGGGTCAGCGCTCCTCGAACGTGAGGCTCACCGAGTTCATGCAGAACCGGTCGCCGGTCGGCGTCTGCGGCGCGTCGTCGAAGACGTGCCCCAGGTGGGAGCCGCACGTGGCGCAGCGCACCTCGGTGCGGACCATGCCGAGCGAACGGTCCTCGATCAGCTCGACCGAGTCGCCCGCGAGCGGGCTGTAGAACGACGGCCAGCCGCAGTGCGAGTCGAACTTGGTGTCCGAGCGGAACAGCTCGGCGTCACACGCGCGACAGCGGTAAATGCCGCTGCGCTTCTCGTCGAGCAGCTCCCCGGTCCACGCGCGCTCGGTGCCCGCCTGACGGAGCACCGCGTACTCCTGGGCAGAGAGCCGCTCGCGCCACTCCTGGTCGGACTTCGTCACCTTGTAGGTCATCTCGACACCTCCGCGCAGTTCAACTCTCGGTCAGGACGGGCTGTTCCCACTGTGACCGGTTCCCACCGGGACCGCGAAGTAGAGCGTGTGTCCAGCCTCCACCGGGGTTGCCCCTGGCGGAGACCGGACACACGCTCTACCTCGCGGCGCTCAGGTCAGTTCGCGGCGGACGCGTTCGGGTTGCCCGCCCCGCGGCCACGGCCACCACGCCGACGGCGGCGGGGAGCACCCGCGGCGTCCGGCCGCGGGAAGTGGTCGGCCGCGGTACGTCCGCCACCCGACGCCGGACGACCCGCACCGCGCTGGCCGGTCGACTGGCCGGCGCCCTGGCTGCGCGGCTGGCCCTGCCGGCCGCCGCCCTGGCCACCGGTCTGACCGGAGCCCTGCGCGCCGGAGCGGGAACGTCCGCCCTGCTTGCGCGGCTGGCTCTGGCGGACCGGCTGCGGGGCCGGCGGCACGTACTCCACGTACGGCGCGACCTCGCCGACCAGGCTGGTCACCGTCGCGTCGCCGGGACGGACGTCCTGCGGGCGGGCGGTGATCTTCGCCTTGCGGGTCAGGTCACGGACGTCGCCGCGCTCCTCGGGCAGCATGATGGTCACGACGTCGCCGCCGGAGCCGGCACGCGCCGTCCGCCCGGAGCGGTGAAGGTACGCCTTGTGCTCGGCGGGCGGGTCCACGTGGACCACGAGCTCGACGTCGTCCACGTGGATGCCGCGCGCGGCGATGTCCGTCGCCACGAGCACCTTCACCTCGCCGGACGAGAACGCGGCGAGGTTGCGCTCACGCGCGCCCTGGCCGAGGTTGCCGTGCAGGTCGACGGCGGGCACGCCGGCGGCGGTGAGCTGCTTGGCGAGCTTCTTGGCCTGGTGCTTGGTCCGCATGAACAGCACGCGGCGGCCGGTGCCCTGCGCGAGCTGGTGCACCACGTTCTTCTTCGCGTCCTTGTCGGCGACGGCGAGGATGTGGTGCGTCATCTGCGGGGGCGGCGCGGCGGCGTCGTCAACGGAGTGGGTGACCGGCTGGTTCAGGTAGCGCTTGACCAGCACGTCCACGCCGTTGTCCAGCGTGGCCGAGAACAGCAGGCGCTGGGTCTTCGAGGACGTCCGGTCCAGGATGCGCTTCACGCCGGGGAGGAACCCGAGGTCGGCCATGTGGTCGGCCTCGTCGAGGACGGTGATCTCGACGTCGTCGAGCGTGAGGTGCCGCTGGCCGAGCAGGTCCTCGAGCCGGCCGGGGCAGGCGATGACGATGTCGACGCCCGCGTTGAGCGCGGTGACCTGGCGCGACTGCGCCACGCCGCCGAAGATGGTGGTGGTCTTCAGGCCCAGGGCCTGCGCCAGCGGCGCGACCGACTCGTCGATCTGGTTCGCGAGCTCACGCGTGGGGGCAAGGATGAGCGCGCGGGGGCGGCCCGCCGCACGGCGCGCCTGGCCCGCGGCGGCCGAACGGGCGCCGGTCGTCGCGAGGCGCGTCACGACCGGGAGTGCGAACGCGAGGGTCTTGCCGGAGCCGGTGCGGCCGCGGCCGAGCACGTCACGACCGGCGAGGGAGTCCGGCAGGGATGCCGTCTGAATGGGGAACGGCGAGGTGATGCCGCGGTCCGTCAGAACGCGCACGATGGGCGCGGGCAGACCGAGGTCGGCAAACGTAGTCAAAGGAGATGGGCCTCTCGGGCTCGGTGGCGGCGCGGATCGCGCCGGTTGTCCGCCGTGCTCTCACACCGGGCGGCGGGGTGCTAACCCGGGCCGGGGCCACGACGTCGGGCGGCTGAAGCCGCCCACGGCCACCCACTATCTCACGTCCTCGTGACCTGTGGCTGCGGCGAACGTCACGTTCTGTGGTTCTATGTGGCGCATGATTCCCGCAGCGACCAGCTCGGCCGGACCGTTCGCCGCCATCGGTGACGTGCTCGGCACCATCTGGACCAACGCGGTCACCCCGGTCGACCCGCCGTCGAACCTCATGGTGCTCGGCATGTGCGCGGTCGCCCTGATCGTCGTCCTGTACCGGCCCCTGTGGCACGTGACGCGGCACGTCATCACCATCGCCCACGAGGCGTCGCACGGCCTCGGCGCCCTGCTCACGGGCCGCAAGCTCGAAGGCATCCGGCTGCACTCCGACACCTCCGGCCTGACCGTGTCGCGTGGCAAGCCGCGCGGTCCAGGCATGGTCACCACCGCGTTCGCCGGCTATGTGGGGCCGGGTCTCATCGGTCTCGGGGCCGCGTGGCTCCTCAAGCTCGGCTACGCCGTCGGGCTGCTGTGGCTGCTCGTCGCGCTCCTCGCGCTGCTGCTCCTGCAGATCCGGAACTGGTTCGGGCTCTGGTCGATCCTCGTCAGCGGCACCGCGCTCGTGTTCGTGACCTGGTTCCTGGAGCCGGCGGTACAGAGCGCCGTCGCCTACGCGGTCACCTGGTTCCTCCTGCTGGGCGCGGTGCGCCCCGTGTTCGAGCTCCAGATCCAGCGCTCCCGCGGCCAGGCCCGGACGTCGGACGCCGACATGCTCGCTCGCCTGACCGGCGTCGGCGGGCTGTTCTGGGTGGCGATGTTCCTGCTCGTCACCCTCGGTGCGCTGACGCTCGGCGGCGCGTGGATCCTCGGGGTCGCGCTCTAAGCCGAACGTGTACCGAGCGATTGGGCCCAGAACTCACGTGAGTTCTGGGC
>NZ_JBHXBG010000289.1:0-3810 GCF_042726755.1 Promicromonospora sp. NPDC060271
GTCGGCCGACCGCGGGCCGACGGCCGGCAGGGCCGCCACGGGTCCAAGGTGCCGTGGCGTCTCGTCTGGCGGCGGGACGGCGTCCTCTACCTCATGGCGTTCCTGCCGATCGTGTTCCTCCTGATCTTCCGCTACGGCCCGATGCTGGGGAACGTCATCGCGTTCCGCCGGTTCCGGCCGGGCGGGAGCATCTTCGGCGAGGAATGGGTGGGGCTGCTCTACATCGAGATGTTCGTGAACGACCCGATGTTCTGGCACGTGTTCGGCAACACCGTCGCCATCGGGGCGCTCACGCTGCTCGTCGGCTTCCCGCTGCCCATCGTCCTGGCCCTCCTGCTCAACGAGGTGCGCAAGAAGGCGTTCAAGCGGGTGGTCCAGTCGATCTCCTACCTGCCGCACTTCCTCTCGGTGGTGATCGTCGCCGGGATGGTCATGCAGCTCCTGTCGCTGCAGGGCACCGTCAACCAGATCACCGAGGCCCTGGGCGGGGAGCCGGTCCCGTTCCTGCAGCGGCCGGAGTGGTTCCGTGCGATCTACGTCGGGTCGGAGGTGTGGCAGACCGTCGGGTGGGGAACCATCCTGTACCTCGCCGCGCTGACGACCGTCGACGCCTCGCTCTACGAGGCGGCCCGGATCGACGGCGCGGGCCGGTGGCGGCAGACGTGGCACGTCACCCTGCCCGGCATCCGGCCCACGATGATCACGCTGCTGATCCTCAACATCGGGACGTTCCTCAACGTCGGGTTCGAGAAGGTCCTCCTGCTCTACAGCCCGCTGACCTACTCGACGGCCGACGTGATCTCGACGTACCTGTACCGCGTCGGGCTGGTGTCCAACAACCTCAGCTACGCGGCGGCGATCGGGCTCTTCCAGGCCTGCATCGGGCTGGTCATGGTGCTGTCCGCGAATCTCATCTCGCGGCGACTGACGGGAGCAAGCCTGTGGTGACGCAGAACGCCATGACCGTGCGGTCCGTCTCGGCGGGCTCCGGCGTATCGATCGGCCCCCGCGACACCAGGGGCTACCGCGCCTTCACGGCGATCAACACAGTTGTGCTCGTGCTGGTGTGCGTGGTGATGCTCTATCCGTTCGTCACCGTGCTCGCCGAGTCGTTCTCCAGCGCCGGCGCGATCAAGGCGGGCCTGGTCAGCGTGTGGCCCGTCGGGTTCAACCTGGACACCTACGGGGCCGTGGCGCGGAACGGGACCTTCTGGAACGCGTACGGCAACACCGTCCTGTACACGATCCTCGGGACCGCCATCGCGATGGTCCTGACGACGACCTTCGCGTACGCGATCTCCAAGCCGCACCTGCGGGGCCGGAGCCTGCTGATCGGGATCGCCGTCTTCACGATGTTCTTCAACGGCGGGATCGTCCCGAACTACGTGCTGATCTCGGCCCTCGGCATGAAGAACACCATGTGGGCGGTGATCCTGCCCGGCGCGATCTCGGTGTTCAACCTGCTGGTGATGAAGGCCTTCTTCGAGAGCCTGCCGAGGGAGCTCGAGGAGGCCGCGCAGATCGACGGGCTGGGCTGGTTCGGCATCTTCACCCGGATCGTCCTGCCGCTGTCGAAGCCCGTCGTCGCCACGATGGTCCTGTTCTACTCGGTCGCGTACTGGAACGACTGGTTCACGGCGTTCCTCTACCTCGACAAGCAGGAGCTCTTCCCGGTCACGCTCTTCCTGCGCAACCTCATCGCGGGCGCGTCGACCACGGCGTCGGAGGGGGCGGCGGTCGCCGGGACGACGACGGCCGCCATCAACGCGAACATCCAGTCCGTGACGATGATCCTGACGATCATCCCGATCCTGTGCGTCTACCCGTTCGTGCAGCGGTACTTCGTCTCGGGGGTAATGCTCGGCTCGGTCAAGGGCTGACCCCAACTGTTGAGTGCTGGATTTTCGCCCCTCGATCGTGCATAACAGGGCGAAAATCCAGCACTCAGCGGTCTAGAGGCCTACTGTTCCGTGACGCCCAGGGCCGGGGCGGTCACGAACGCTGCCCGCCTCGCCGCCCCGCCGTGCAGCTCCAGGAGGACCAGCTCGTTGCCCGACTCACGGACCAGCGGGCCCGGGACGTACAGCGTGTGCGTGGGGCCGAGGCTCCAGTACCGCCCGAGCAGCTCGCCGTTGACCCACGCAAGACCCTTGGTCCAGCCGTCGAGGCGCAGGAAGTGGTCGGCGCCGGCCACCGAGTCGAACGTGCCGCGGTGCAGGCCCGCGACGGCCGCGCCGTCGGCCCCGCCGCCGGGCGCGGCGTCCAGTGCCGCCCGCAGGAGCTCCGGGGCGTCCTCGACGCGCAGGGCGGCCGCCTGCCACTCGTCCAGGGTCCGTACGGCGGTGCGTACCGTCCCGATCAGTCCCTTGGGCTCGCCGATCCGCGGCCCGTAGTTGACGTGCCCCTGGTTCTCGACCAGCAGCGTCAGCTCGCCCGCCCGGGCCGGCAGCGCGACGGCGAACGTGTGCGACCCGCGGTCGAGCACCCCGACCGGTTCGCCGTCGAGCAGCACCACCGCGCGGTCACGCACCTCGTCGACGGTCAGGACGGCGTCGTCGGGACCGATGGTGGTGCGGTACACCGCGAAGCCCGACCAGAGGCCAAGCTCCTCCATCGTCGGCGCGTGGTCGAACACGGCCAGGTCGCCGCGCACCAGCGACGGCACGGCGGAGGCGAGCGGGACGTGCGCCGTCACGGCCACCTCGAGGACGGGCGCCGGCTGCCGGTCCGCCGGGACCTCGGCAGGCACGGGCAGGTGCCGCGCGATCACGTCGCGCATCGCGAAGTACTTCGCGGTGGGGGTGCCGTCCTCCGCGAGGGGTGCGTCGTAGTCGTACGACGTCGCGATGGGCCGGTAGATGCCCTTGTCGTTGGCGCCGCTCGTGAGCCCGAAGTTGGTGCCGCCGTGGAACATGTACAGGTTGACGGAGCCGCCGGCCGTGAGCAGGTCGTCCAGGTCGGCGGCGTTCGCCTCGGCGGGCGCCAGGTGGTGCTCCAGCCCCCAGGAGTCGAACCAGCCGTTCCAGAACTCCATGCACATCAGCGGCCCGGTGGGCTGGTGCCTGCGCAGCACCTCGAGCCGCTCGGTGGTGCGCGACCCGAACGTCGCGGTCCTGTGCAGCTCCGGCAGGCCGCCGCGCTCCAGCATCTCGTCGTTCGCCTGGTCGCAGGTGAACAGCGGGACCTCGATGTCCTGCCCGCGCACGAGGTCCACCAGGGCCCGCAGGTACCTCTGCCGCTCGGGGAGCGGGTCGTCACCGTAGGCGCCGTACTCGTTCTCGACCTGCACCATGAGCACAGGGCCACCGCGCGTCACCTGACGCTCGGCGACGAGCGGCAGCAGGCTCGCGTAGTACTTGCCGATCGCGTCGAGGAAGCCGGGCTCGTGCCGGCGTACGCCGACGGTGGGGTCCGCCAGCAGCCAGGCCGGCAGGCCGCCGCCGTCCCACTCCGCGCAGATGTAGGGGCCCGGCCGCACGATCGCGTGCAGGCCCTCGTGGGCCACCAGGTCGAGGAACCGGCCGAGGTCACGCCGCCCGTCCAGGTCGAAGACCCCGGGTTCCGGGGCGTGGAAGTTCCAGGGGACGTACGTCTCGATGGTGTTCAGGCCCATCAGCCGGGCCTTGTGGATACGGTCGGCCCACTGGTCGGGGTGGACGCGGAAGTAGTGCAGCGCGCCACTGACGACCTGCATCCGCTCGCCGTCGAGCAGGAAGTCCTCGGGTCCGATCTCGAACGTGGGCATGTGTGGTTTCCTCGGGTGCTGTCGTGACTGGGGAGAACGGTGACGACGGCGGGGGTGGCCCCCGC
>NZ_JBHXBG010000290.1:0-3709 GCF_042726755.1 Promicromonospora sp. NPDC060271
TCTCCCTGGCGTGCACCAGGGAGACCCGGACAGGCGCTCTACCTCGCGAAGCGGGTCAGCAGGTCGCCAGCAGGCGGTCCAGCACGCGCGTCCCGAACTTCAGCGCCTCGGTCGGTACGCGCTCGTCGACGCCGTGGAACATGCCCGCGAAGTCGAGGTCGTTCGTGAGCTGCAGCGGCGCGAACCCGTAGCCGGTGATCCCGAGCCGGTGGAGCGACTTGTTGTCCGTGCCGCCCGAGAGCGTGTACGGCAGCACCTTCGCACCCGGGTCCTCGGCGTCGATCGCCGCGACCATGGCGTCCACCAGGTTTCCGCTGAACGGCACCTCGAGCGCCGTGTCCAGGTGGATCGGCTCGATCCGCACGCGCGGGCCGGCGAGCTCACGCAGCGTCGCCAGGCCCGACTCCTCCTGGCCGGGCAGGAGGCGCACGTCGACCGCCGCCTCGGCACGCCCGGGGATGACGTTGGCCTTGTAGCCGGCCTCCAGCTGGGTCGGGTTGGACGTGTTGCGCACCGTGGCGCCAACGAACTTCGCGACCGGGCCCAGCGCCGCGACCAGCGCGTCGATGGTCGCGGGGTCCTCGTAGTCCACGGGGAGGCCCGTGAGGTCCCCGACGCCGCGCAGCAGCGCGTCCACGGTGGGCGTGATCGTGTACGGCCAGGCGTGCTGCCCGATGCGCGCTACGGCGGCGGCGAGCTCGGTGACCGCGTTGTCGGGGTTGACCTGCGAGCCGTGCCCGGCCCTGCCGTCGGCGATCAGGCGCAGCCAGGCGATGCCCTTCTCCGCCGTCTGCAGCAGGTAGGCGCGCTTGCCGTTCACCTCGACCGAGTAGCCGCCCACCTCGGAGATCGCCTCGGTGGCGCCCTCGAACAGGTCGGGGCGGTTGTCCACCGCCCACCGGGCGCCGTACCCGCCGCCTGCCTCCTCGTCGGCGAAGAACGCGACGACGACGTCGCGGGCGGGCTTGCGGCCCTCGCGCACCATCTGCCGCACGACCGCCAGGATCATGGCGTCCATGTCCTTCATGTCGACGGCGCCGCGGCCCCAGATCAGACCGCCGGTCTCGGTCTCCGTCAGCTCCGCGCCGAACGGGTCGACGCTCCAGTCGTCCTTGGCCGCCGGCACGACGTCGAGGTGCCCGTGCAGGACGAGGGCAGGCCTGCTGCGGTCCGCCCCCTCGAGGCGGACGACGACGGACGCACGCCCCGGCTCGGACTCGAACAGCTCGGGCTCCAGCCCGACCTCGTGCAGCAGCTCCATGACGTACTCGGCCGCGGCGCGCTCCCCCGGGCCCTCGTTGTTCCCGTAGTTCGACGTGTCGAACCGGATCAGCTCCTGGCAGATCCGGATGACCTCGTCGGCGGCGGTGGGCACGGGCGCGGAAGTCGGAACAGTCTCAGTCACAGGGGCCACGGTACAGAGGCCGACACCAGCTCACTGACCCGGCACCACCAGATCCGCCGAGTCAGCAGGCTGGTCCGACCAGCCCACTGACTCGGCGGATCCGGCGGCGCGAGTCAGCAGGCTGGTGTCATGGCTCTCAGGCCAGGCCGCGGCGCTTGAGGAGTGGCGCGATCTCCGGAGCCCGGCCCCGCAGGTCCTCGAACGAGGCGAGCGGATCCTGCGACCCGCCGCGGGCGAGCAGCTTGCGGCGGAACGCCTCGCCGTTCTCCCGCGTCAGGCCGCCGTTCTCGGCGTACCACTCGACGGTGTCGGCGTCGAGCACCTCCGACCAGATGTAGGAGTAGTACCCGGCCGCGTAGCCGCCGCCACCGAAGATGTGGTTGAAATAGGTGGTGCGGTACCGCGGGGGCACGGCGTCGAAGTCGACGCCCGCCGCCGCGAGCGCCTTCTGCTCGAAGGGCAGCACGTCCTCGACCGACGTCGGGACCTGGTCGGGTGTGAGCTGGTGCCACGCCTGGTCGAGGAGTGCGGCGGCGAGGTACTCCGTCGTCGCGAAGCCCTCGCCCCAGATGCGGGACGCGAGCATGGTGTCCACCCACTGCGCGGGCATGGGCTCGCCGGTCGCGTGGTGCACGGCGAACGACCGCAGGATCTGCGGCTCCCAGGACCACATCTCGTTGACCTGCGAGGGGTACTCGACGAAGTCGCGCGGCACGGAGGTGCCCGACCGGGACGGGTAGCGAACGGAGCTGAGGAGCCCGTGCAGGGCGTGGCCGAACTCGTGGAACAGCGTGGTGACCTCGTCCCACACGAGCAGGGTCGGCTCGCCGGCGGGCGGCTTGACGATGTTGAGGTTGTTGACGACCACGGGCCTCTGGCCGAGGAGGTGGCTCTGGTCCACGAGGCTGTTCATCCAGGCCCCGCCGCGCTTCGACTCGCGGGTGTACCAGTCGGCGAGGAAGAGGCCGAGGCCTGCGTCGGGCTCACCCGGCTCGGGTGCGTCGAACACCTCGAAGACGCGCACGTCCGGGTGGTAGCCGGCCAGGTCGTGCCGTTCGGTGAAGGAGAGCCCGAACAGCAGGGTCGCGGCCTTGAACACGCCGTCGTGCACCACGCGTTCGAGCTCGAGGTAGGGGCGCAGGGCGGCGTCGTCCAGGTTGAACCGCTCCTTGCGCACCGCCTCGTTCAGGTAGGACCAGTCCGCGGCGGCCACCTCGGCCGTGCCGCTCACCTTCGCGAGCTCGGCCGCCTCGCGCCGCGCGTTGGCGACGGCGGCGGGTGCGAGCCGGGCGAGCATCTCGTTGACGGCGGCGGTGGTGCCCGCTGTGGTGTCCGCGGCGATGTAGGCGGCGTGGTGCTCGTAACCGAGGAGCTGCGCGCGCTCGGCCCGCAGGCGGGCGAGCTCCAGGAGCACCTCGCGCGTGTCGGTCTCACCGCCCGTGGCGCCGCGCTTCGTCGAGGCCTCCTGGACCCGTGCCCGGAGGCCGGAGTCCGCGAGGGACGCGAGCACGTTCTGGTGCGTGAAGAGCTGCATCTCCAGCAGCCAGCCCTCCTGCCCGCGGGCGTCGGCGGCCGCGCGCGCACCGGCGACGGCGTCCGGGGACAGCCCGGCGAGCTCCGCGTCGTCGGTCACGAGCACGCTCGCCTCGTTGGCGCCCGCCAGGAGCTTGCGGCCGAAGCTGGCCTGCAGCGTCGTGATCCGGGAGTTGAGCTCACGCAGCCGCTCCTGGTCGGCCTCGGGGAGCGCGATGCCGGACCGCTCGAACTGCGTGAGGAGCTGGTCGAGCAGGTAGGCGGCTTCGGGCTCGAGCGCCTGGCCGGCCAGGGACTGCACTCGCGCGTAGAGGCGGGCGTCCATGTTGATGGCGTCCTGGTGCGCGGCGAGCTGTGGCGCGAGCCGCTCCTGGATGTCCTCCAGGCCGGGCGTCGAGTCGGCGGGCAGCGTGCCGTAGAACGCCGTCACCGCGCGGCCGAGGAGCTGGCCCGCGCGTTCGAGCGCCTCCAGGGTGTTCTCGACGGTCGCCGGCTCCGGGTTGGTCACGATGGCCTCGACCTCCGCGCGGTGCGCGGCCATGCCCGCGAGCACGGCGGGCTCGTAGTGCTCCTCGCGGATCGCCGCGAAGTCGGGCAGCTCGTACGGGAGGGTGGACGGGGCGGCGAAGGGGTTGGCCGGGTCGAGGACGATGTCCGCGCCCTCGGTGGTGGTGCTCGCAGAGGTCATAAGTACATCTTTACGCACGAAACACACCCGCCCGGCCCGTTGAGTGCGGGCTATTTGTGGGACAGAGGCCGTCTGTCCCACAA
>NZ_JBHXBG010000291.1:0-3696 GCF_042726755.1 Promicromonospora sp. NPDC060271
GTCCCGCATCCCTTGATCAGTAGGGATCAGTAGGGGTTGAGCGGCCATCCGAACCTGTCGGTGGCGAGACACGAGGAGGACCACGTGAGCGGGAGCATGTATGGCGCCGATATCGAGGCGCTGCGTCTCCTTGCCGACAAGTTCGACGAGGGCAGCGGGACGCTCGACACGATCGTCACGGTCGTCGAGGCCGCGACCCCGCAGGAGGACGGCTGGAGCGGTCCCGACGCGGACAGCTTTCGTGCGGAGTGGACCGGCAGCCACCTGGTCAAGCTCCGGGACACGGCCACGGCCCTCAGCGACATCGCTTCGACCGTGCGCGCCAACGCCGACGCGCAGGAGACCACGTCGAACGAGTACAACGGTGGTCCTGGTGGCGGCGTCGAGGTAGCGGGGGAGAACAACCGGCCGGGCAGCGTCTTCGACGTGATCGCGACCGGTGCCGGGCTCGTCACCACGGGACTGGCGGGATGGCAGACCTTCAAGTACGGCCGCAACCTGCTCAACCTCTCGCGCGCGCTGAACACGGCGGGTGATGCGGCGGCGTCCGCGACCGCCTTCATCCGGCAGGGGATGCTCGCCGACGGCATGGGTATCGTCGGCCGGCTGGGCACCGCCGGTAAGTTCATGGGTGCGGCCGGCGGCGTCTTCGGCGTGATCGGCGGAGTCGATCAGATGATCAACCCTCGGTACGACGGCTGGCGCGGCGGGGTCGACCGGGTCATGGGCGGCGTCGGCGCTGTCGGTGGTGTGGCCACGATCGGCATGTTCATGGGTGCTGCGGCGTTCACCGGCCCCGTCGGAATCGGTATCGCCGTCGGCGCAGGACTTGTCGTCGGTGCCTGGGAGCTCGGCAACCTGATCTACGACAACTGGGACACGATCTCCGCGTTCGCCTCCGACCCGCTGCCGTACCTGGCTGACGGCGTCAAGGAGGTGGGCGAGTTCGCGAGCGACGCCTGGGAGGGTGCCAAGGACGTGGCCGGCGACGTCGGCGACGCGATCGGCGATGCTGCCGGAGCCGTCGGTGACTTTGTGGGAGGCTTGTTCTGATGAGCGAACAACAGCCTATGCGGTTCTCCGCAGACGACGTGAAAGCGGCACGGACGACGCTCGCGCAAGCGCGCGACGGCGAGGTCCTCGGAGTCGTGATCCTCACCGACGAGGAGGTGATGATCCTCGACGGACCCGAGCACGAGCAGCTCGTGCCCACTCCGTGGATCGACGCCCAGGGTGAGGCCGACCGAGCTCTGATGGGTCGGGTAGCGCTCCGGTCGATGGCCTCCCGGGAGCTGGTCGTGCCCGCCGAGACCGACGAGAGCGGCTCCAAGATCATCAAGATCAAGGCGCATCCCGGCATCACCGGTCCGCTCGTGCTCCGGCGCACGGCCCAGAAGATCGTCTCCGTCGAGCGGACGAGCTCGAACGGCAAGGACTGGCTGTTCGCCTACCTGCACCACGAGGAAGGCCGGGACGTCGTGCTCGAGGAGGAGGTCTCCGGCCAAGGGCACCACGTCTTCTCGGTGTACCCCGAGGCCCTGCTGGGCGAGCGGTTCGAGAAGTTCTTGGACCCCACGGGCACCGCACTGCTCGGCACAGCCGCGAAGAGCTACACGGCCGAGGCATTTCAGGCGGCCGTCCCGAGCCTGCCGCAGCTCAAGGAGGCCGTGGCGGTGAGCATCGTGTCGGGCGTGGCCCGCGGGAGCGACGAGCTGCTCAACGCGTCGGTCTACGCAGGACCGCACGGTGTCCACGTGCTGCGCGGCACGGAGCATGACCCGGCCGGCGAGCCCGTGACGTACTCGCTGCAAGAGGTGAGCTCACGCGGACTGCGCGCGCTACCCGCCGAGGTGGTTCCCGCATGAGCGGCCTCGGCAGGTGGAGCCTCTGGATCGGTCTGGGGCTCGTGGTGGTCGCTGTGCTCTCCAGCGTGCTGAGCCTCATCCCGGTGGCGGTGATCGCCGGTGCCCTGGGTGGGATCGCGCTCACCATGGCGGTGGTCGACGCCATCTACAACGCGCTCGGCAGGGCTGAGCTCCGCCGTCGGGCGGACAAGGTCAAGCGCGAGCGCGAGCAGGGGCGCTAGCCCCTGCTGGGCGCCGATCCTCACACGAACGTCACGTCCACCCCCTGAGCGGGGGTGAGGCGCGCCTTACTCACTCGGTAGAATCGTCAGCGGCCTTCGCTTCCTCTCCTGACCTCTCGACCGGAAGGCGCCCCTTCGTGAGCACCACCCGACCCCTGCGTGTCGCCGTCGTCGGCGCCGGCCCTGCCGGCATCTACGCGAGCGACATCCTGTCCAAGACCGACCTCGACGTGAGCATCGACCTGTTCGAGCGCCTTCCCGCGCCGTTCGGTCTGGTGCGGTACGGCGTGGCCCCGGACCACCCGCGCATCAAGCAGATCATCGTCGCGCTCCACAAGGTGCTGAGCCGTGGGGACGTGCGCCTGATCGCCAACGTGGACTATGGCGTGGACGTGAAGCTCGAAGACCTGCGCCAGTTCTACGACGCCGTCATCTTCTCGACCGGCTCCATCAAGGACGCCGACCTGAACATCCCGGGCATCGACCTCGACGGCTCCTACGGTGCCGCCGACTTCGTCTCCTGGTACGACGGCCACCCCGACGTGCCGCGTACCTGGCCGCTGGAGGCGGAGCAGGTGGCGGTGATCGGCGCAGGCAACGTCGCCCTCGACGTGGCGCGCATCCTCGCGAAGCACGCGGACGACCTGCTGCCGACCGAGATCCCGGCCAACGTGCACGAGATCCTGAAGGCCTCGCCGGTCACCGACGTGCACGTGTTCGCGCGCCGCGGCCCGGCCCAGGTCAAGTTCTCGCCGCTCGAGCTGCGTGAGCTCGGCCACGTGCCCGACGTCGACATCGTCGTGTACCCGGAGGACTTCGACTTCGACGAGGGCTCAGAGGCCGCCATCAACTCGTCGAACCAGACCAAGCAGGTCGTCAAGACCCTGGTCGACTGGACGCTCAAGGACCCGGCGCAGAACACGGCGTCGCGCCGGCTGCACCTGCACTTCCTGCACGCTCCCGCCGAGGTGCTCGGCGAGAACGGCAAGGTCGTCGGGTTCCGCACCGAGCGCACCGCGCTGCAGGGCGACGGCACGGTCAAGGGCACCGGCGAGTTCATCGACTGGCCGGTCCAGGCCGTCTACCGCGCGGTCGGCTACTTCGGCTCGTCCCTGCCGGAGATCCCGTACGACGACGTCAAGGGCGTCATCACCAACCGTGAGGGCCGGGTCGTCGACATCGACGGCAACCAGGTCCCCGGCGTGTACGCGACGGGCTGGATCAAGCGCGGCCCGGTCGGCCTCATCGGCCACACCAAGTCCGACGCGTCGGAGACCATCCGCCACCTCGTCGAGGACGTCACCGGTGTGGCCGACGGCGAGGCGCCCGGCGACCTGGACGCCGGCCGGACCGCGCCGCAGGGTGCGCCGGAGGCCATCCTGGAGTTCCTCGCAGGCAAGGGCGTCGAGTACGTCGAGTGGGCGGGCTGGGAGCTCCTGGACGCGCACGAGCGGGCGCTCGGTGAGGCCGAGGGCCGCGAGCGGATCAAGGTCGTCCCCCGCGACGAGATGGTGACGATCGCCAGGTCCCAGGCCTGACCGTCCGCGACCGAAGTAGGTCCGCGAAGTAGAGCGCCTGTCCGAGTCTCCCGGTGTCACCGGAGGGATACC
>NZ_JBHXBG010000292.1:0-3546 GCF_042726755.1 Promicromonospora sp. NPDC060271
GCCGGAGGTGCCGCGCAGGGTGCGGGCTGAGGAACGAGGCACGCGCCCGGAGCGGAACCGCAGGCTCAGCCGCCAACAAGCAGAGCCTGAGGGCTGAGCCTGAGCCCCTCACAGCTCCCGTGCGAGCTCCAGCTCCTCCACGGGCTCCATGTCGCCGAAGACGGCGGCCGCGAGGTCAGCGAACCCCGCGCGCGCCGCCTCGTCGTCCTGGTCCACCATCCACGCGAGCTCGATGCCGTCGATGCGGAGCGCCGTCATCCGCGCCAGCGCGCCGATATCGGTGCGGAACCTGACGTGCGCGACGTCCGCGAGCCGCTGCAGGTACTCGCGCGTCATCGCGATGCTCTGCTTGAGGTGGGCCTGCGCCACCTCGCGCAGCACCGGAGTGCGCGCGCCCGAGACCGCGAACTCGAACGTCAGCAGCCGCATCTCCTGGTGCTGCTTGAGGCCGCCCAGCATGGCGTCGACGGTGGCGTCGGCCAGGGCTGTCCGGTCCGGCCCCGCGTCGAGCGCCGCCAGCACCTGCTCCGACGCCCGCATCGCGATGGCGCGGCCCATGGCGCGCAGCATCGCGTCCTTGTCGTCGAAGCAGTAGTGCACGGTACCCAGCGAGATCCCGGCCTCCTGCGCCACGCGGCGCACGGTCACCGACTCGACGCCCTCGCGCATCGCCACGCTCAGGCCCGCCTCGACGATCTCGGCACGCCGCTCGTCGAGCGGCTTCCGCTTGTTCATGCCGCGCCCCCGGTCTCGGGCACGACGAGCGCCGTAGCGATCGCCGCGACACCCTCACCGCGGCCGGTCAGGCCGAGCGCGTCCGTCGTGGTCGCGGTGAGGGACACGGGCGCGCCGACGGCGGCGGACAGTGCCGCCTGTGCCTCGTCGCGCCGGGTGCCGACCCGCGGATGGTTTCCGATCACCTGAACTGCCACGTTACCGATCATGTACCCCGCAGCGCGAACGCGCCTCGCGGCCTCGGCGAGCAGGGTCGTCCCGGAGGCGCCCGCCCACTCGGGACGGCCGGTCCCGAAGTGCGAGCCGAGGTCTCCGAGCGTCGCCGCGGAGAACAGCGCGTCCGCTGCCGCGTGCGCTGCGACGTCGGCGTCGGAGTGGCCTGCCAGGCCGCGCTCCCCCGGCCAGTGCAGGCCCCCGAGCCACATCTCGCGGTCCGAGCCGTCCGGCGCGAACGCGTGCACGTCGACCCCGACGCCCGTGCGGGGCAGGGGGTACGGGGGCGGAGCCGGCCGTGCGGGCTCCGGTGCGCTGGACGGGTCGGTCATGCGGTGGTCTCCTGCAGCACGAGGGACGCGAGCCACAAGTCGCGTTCGGTGGTGATCTTGAAGGCTGCCGCGTCGCCGGGGACGATGTGGACCGGTTCCCCGAGAGCCTCGACGAGGCCCGCGTCATCGGTCGCGGCGAGGTGTTCGGCGGCGGCACGCTCGGCCCCCGTGTGGTGCGCGCGTACGAGCAGCGCCCGGGCGAACCCCTGGGGGGTCTGCACCGCCCGCAGCATCGAGCGGTCGGGCGTGCCCGTCACCAGCTCGGCGTCGCCGTCCGGACGCACCTGCTTCACCGTGTCGGTGACCGGCAGGCCGGGGACGACGGCGCCGTGACCGCTGCGGACGGCGCTCACGACCCGCTGGACGAGCTCTGGCGGGACCAGCGGCCGCGCGGCGTCGTGCACCAGCACGACGTCGTCCTCAGAGCGCGCGAGAGCCAGGCCCGCTGCGACGGACGCCTGCCGGGTGGGCCCGCCGTCGGTCACCCGGACGGGGATCCCCACGTGCGGGTCGCCTGCCATGAGGTCGGCCATGACGCCGACCAGGCCGTCAGGCGCGGTCACCACTATCGAGTCCACGGCACCCGACGCCGCGAGACGTCGCGCGGCGTGCAGCACCAGTGGGAAGCCGTGCAGCTCCACCAGAGCCTTCGGCAGGTCGCGCCCTAGACGGGTTCCCGAACCAGCGGCCGTCAGGATTGCAAGGGTCGTCATCTGGTCGGGGTCCCCACAGGATCATGATTGAAGCGAAGGATCCCGTGGGGCGCGAGCACCGGGTCCTGACCGTCAGGTCAGACGGATCCTGTGGGTAAGTCAGGAAGCGAGAACCTCGTCGAGGATCGCTTCCGCCTTCTCCTCTTCGGTGTGCTCGGCCAGAGCCAGCTCGGACACGAGGATCTGGCGAGCCTTGGCGAGCATTCGCTTCTCGCCTGCGGAGAGACCGCGGTCGGCGTCTCGGCGGGACAGGTCGCGAACGACCTCGGCCACCTTGATGACGTCGCCGGACGCGAGCTTCTCGAGGTTCGCCTTGTACCGGCGCGACCAGTTGGTGGGCTCTTCGGTGTACGGCGCACGCAGCACCTCGAACACGCGGTCGAGGCCCTCCTGGCCGACGACGTCGCGCACACCCACCAGGTCGACGTTCTCCGCCGGGACCTCGATGGTGAGGTCGCCCTGGGCGACCTTGAGCTTGAGGTACATCTTCTCTTCGCCGCGAATCTTGCGGACCTTGATCTCTTCGATCAGCGCCGCGCCGTGGTGCGGGTAGACAACCGTCTCGCCTACTGTGAACGTCATCTGCAGATGTCCCCTTTCCCTGAAACCAGGTTACCACGGCGTGATCAGGAGAACTTGCGCCCTTTGGGTTACCCTAGGGTCTTTCCGATAGGCGTTTGCGCAGGTCAGAGCGCTGCGGCGGGTGAATGTTCGGACGGCTACCACTCGGACCGGCACTATCGGATCGTTCCGGAGCCGTGACCGTCGCCACGCCCTGACCGGGCATTTCGCCTCCGGTCGCGATGCGCGGGCATACCCCGAGGACCACTAGGATATGGCGGGGATCCGCCCCCGCCCGAACCAGACGAACATCAGGGAGTTCACCGTGTCCCGTCGCGCCACCGCCGCTCGAGGCGCCCGCACCATCGCCCTCGCCGCGGTCTCCGCAACGGGAGCCCTGCTCCTCGCGGCCTGCGCCCCGACCACCACGGACCTGAACTACGACCCGTCCGACGGCGTCGGTGTCTCAGTGCTCGGCGAGGAGAACAGGGACCTGCGCGGCATCAACCTCATGGTCGTGTCGGCCGCTGAAGGCGAGGCAGGCAACGTCCTCGGCGCGCTCGCCAACGAGACGGCGGACGACGCGTCGTTCACGCTCGAGGCCCCCGGCGCCTCCCCCGTCACGGTCGAGGTCCCGGCCGGCGGCACGGTCTACCTGGGCACGGAGACCGGCGAGGCGGTCCAGCTCGACACCGTTGGCGCGGCGCCCGGCGACTACGTCGACGCGGTGCTCACCGTCGGCGGCGACGCCAAGGAGTTCCAGCTCCCGGTGTTCGACGGCACGCTGCCGGAGTACGCCGACTACCTGCCGGTCGCCGTCCTGCCGTCGCCGTCGGGCTCGCCGTCGGCATCGCCGTCCCCCACGGAGTGACGTAGGCGAGGCCCTCGCCTCGCGGAGCCTCGACCCGAGTTCGGTCCCTTGCACGGCGCCGGAAACGACTTCGGTCCGTTGCTCTGAGATCGGTCGTTTGATTGACCGATCTCAGAGCAAC
>NZ_JBHXBG010000293.1:0-3545 GCF_042726755.1 Promicromonospora sp. NPDC060271
CGTCGGAGGTGGTTGGTCTCAGGCGGTGACGTGGGACTGGTAGCGGGCGATCTTCGCGAACTCTTCCGGGTCCAGGCTCGCGCCGCCCACGAGGGCGCCGTCGACGTCGGGCTGCGCCATGATCTGCGCGACGTTGCCCGACTTCACCGAGCCGCCGTAGAGCACGCGGACGCCCGCTGCGACGTCGGGGTCGCACAGCTCGCCGAGCACGCGGCGGATCGCGCCGCAGACCTCCTGCGCGTCCTCCGGCGTGGCGACCTCGCCCGTGCCGATGGCCCACACGGGCTCGTAGGCGATGACGATCTTCGCGATCTGCTCCGCCGGCACGTCGACCAGCGCGGCCTCCACCTGCGCGAGCGTGTACGAGACCTGGTCGCCGGCCTTGCGGACGTCCAGGCCCTCGCCGACGCACAGGATCGGGGTCAGGCCGTGCGCGAAGGCGGCACGCACCTTGGCGTTGATCAGGTCGTCGGACTCGCCGTGGTGCTCGCGGCGCTCGGAGTGCCCGATCGCCACGTAGGTGCAGCCGAGCTTCTTCAGCATCGCACCGGAGATCTCGCCGGTGAATGCACCGGACTCGTGCCGGGAGATGTCCTGGGCGCCGTAGACGAGCTCGAGCTTGTCGCCGTCCACGAGCGTCTGCACCGACCGCAGGTCGGTGAACGGCGGCAGCACCGCCACCTCGACCGCGGTGTAGTCGTGCTTGGCGTCCTTCAGGGACCAGGAGAGCTTCTGGACCGTGCTGATCGCCTGCTGGTGGTCCAGGTTCATCTTCCAGTTGCCCGCCATCAGCGGCGTGCGGGTGGTAGCCACGTGTCTTCTTCCTTCGTTCTGAGTTCTGTGGGGTACGGCTGGTCGGTCGCGCGTCGGTCGCGCCTCGGTCGGCACGGACTCAGTCCGCGAGAACGGTGAGGCCCGGGAGCTCCTTGCCCTCCAGCAGCTCGAGGCTCGCGCCGCCGCCGGTCGAGATGTGGCTGAAGCCGGCCTCGTCGAAGCCGAGCGCGCGCACGGCCGCTGCCGAGTCGCCGCCACCCACGATGGAGAACGCGCCGTTCGACGTCGCGTCGATGATGCCCTGCGCCACCGCGGTGGTGCCGGCGGCGAACGCCTCGAACTCGAAGACGCCCATGGGGCCGTTCCACGCGATGGTCCTCGCGTCGGCGAGCTTGGCGGCGAACAGCTTGCCCGACTCCGGGCCGATGTCGAGGCCCATGGTGCCGTCGGGGATCGCGTCGGCGGCCACGACCTGGTGCGGCGCGTCGGCGGCGAACGAGTCCGCTGCGACGACGTCGACGGGCAGCACGATCTCGACGCCGTTCTTCTCGGCGGTCTCGATGTACCCCTTGACGGCGTCGATCTGGTCGTCCTCCAGCAGGCTGTTGCCCACCGACAGGCCCTTGGCCGCGAGGAAGGTGAAGACCATGCCGCCGCCGATGAGCAGGCGGTCCGCCTTGGTCAGCAGGTTCGCGATGACGCCGAGCTTGTCCGACACCTTGGAGCCGCCGAGCACGACGGCGTAGGGGCGCTCGGGGTCGCCGGTCGCCTTGGACAGCGACTCGACCTCGTTCAGGACGAGGTCACCGGCCGCGGCGGGCAGCACCTGCGCGACGTCGTACACCGACGCCTGCTTGCGGTGCACGACACCGAAGCCGTCGGAGACGAACGCGTCCGCGAGCTGGGCCAGCTCACCGGCGAGCTCGGCACGCTCGGCGTCGACCTTGGAGGTCTCGCGGGCGTCGAAGCGGACGTTCTCCAGCAGGGCCACCTGGCCGTCGGCCAGGGCCTCGACGGTCGCCTTGGCGGACGAGCCGACGAGGTCCTCGGCGAGCGCGACGTCCTGGCCCAGCAGCTCGCCCAGGCGGGCGGCGACGGGCGCGAGGGAGTACTGGGGGTCCGGCGTGCCCTTGGGGCGGCCGAGGTGGGCCAGCACGACGACGCGGGCGCCTGCGTCGGTCAGCCGCTTCAGCGTGGGCAGGGCGGCGCGGATGCGGCCGTCGTCCGTGATGGTGGTCCCGTCGAGCGGCACGTTGAAGTCGGAGCGGACCAGGACGCGCTTGCCGCGCAGGTCGCCGAGGGAGTCGATGGTCTTCATGAGCACTCCAGATTGAGGTTCCGGCGGTCAAGGGTCCGTGACACGACGACGTCCGCGTGCGTCGGCAGGCCGATGCGCACGCGGACGTCGTGGTTCACGCTGGGGCGAAGAAGGTCAGAGCTTCTCGCCGACGAACACGGTGAGGTTGACGAGGCTGTTCGAGTAGCCCCACTCGTTGTCGTACCACGAGACGACCTTGACCTGGTTGCCGATCACCTTGGTGAGCTTCGCGTCGTAGATGCTCTGGTGCGGGTTGGTCACGATGTCCGAGGAGACGATGTCGTCCTCGACGTACTCCAGCACACCCTTGAGCGGACCCTCGGCGGCAGCCTTGACGGCGGCGTTGACCTCGTCGATCGTGACCTCGCGCGAGGCCTCGAAGGTCAGGTCCGTTGCCGAGCCGGTGATGACCGGCACGCGCAGGGCGTAGCCGTCCAGCTTGCCCTTGAGTTCCGGCAGCACCAGGGCGACGGCCTTGGCGGCACCCGTCGTCGTCGGGACGATGTTCTGCGCGGCCGCACGGGCGCGACGCAGGTCCTTGTGCGGGCCGTCCTGCAGGTTCTGGTCACCCGTGTAGGCGTGGATCGTGGTCATGAGGCCACGCTCGATGCCGATCGAGTCGTTCAGCGCCTTCGCCAGCGGGGCGAGGCAGTTCGTGGTGCACGACGCGTTCGAGATGATGTGGTGCGCGGCCGGGTCGTACAGCTCGTTGTTGACGCCCATGACGAAGGTGGCGTCCTCGTTCTTGGCCGGGGCCGAGATGATGACCTTCTTGGCACCGGCGTCGATGTGCGCCTTCGCCTTGGTGGCGTCCGTGAAGAAGCCCGTGGACTCGATGACGATGTCCGCACCCAGCTCGCCCCAGGGCAGGTCAGCGGGGTTGCGCTCGGCGAGGGCGCGGATCTTCTTGCCGTCCACGATGATGTTCTCGTCGTCGAAGTCGACCGACTTGCCGAAGCGGCCCAGGACGGTGTCGTACTTGAGCAGGTGCGCGAGCGTCTTGTTGTCGGTCAGGTCGTTGACCCCGACAACCTCGATGTCTGCACCCGACTCGACGAGAGCCCGGTAGAAGTTCCTGCCGATACGGCCGAAGCCGTTGATGCCGACGCGGATGGTCACAATGCCCTCCTCAGGGGCGCCGGCCGTCCCGGCGCACAGGTTTCCTTGGTTCTGTCGCCGCTGCCGTCGATGCCCGACGGAGCGTGCGTTGCAGGGTTTTCCGGGCGCCGCGACCCCGCGACGACCCGAACGGGAAACGCGATGGTCACGGCGTCGTCACCTGACGATTTCGAGCCTATACCCGAACCCGGCCGAACCGTGACCCGAGCCCAGACAGTGTGCAACTCAGGGTTCTGTTCGATCTCACAAGACGGATCCCCCGAGATACCGGGGTAAGCCGGCCGCCCGCTGTCAGAAACGGCCGGACGTGTCAGACGTACAGGTCACCCGGGTG
>NZ_JBHXBG010000294.1:0-3165 GCF_042726755.1 Promicromonospora sp. NPDC060271
TGTCCGAGCTTCCTTGGCTGAAAGCCGGGAGGCTCGGACAGGCGCTCTACCTCGCGGATTCGCGGACCAGGTCAGCGGGGGCGCGGGACCACGCGCGGCGGTTCGCCCGTCGAGGTGGGCGGCCGGTCCTGCTCCTTCGCGCCGTCCCCGGCCGCCTCCTGTGCGATCAGGAGCCGTTCGCGGAGCTCGGCGGCCGTGAGCGCGGCGCCATCCGGCCGGGCGAGCGCGTCGCGGGTGCTCCGCAGGCGGTGGCCCGCCGCGCGGTCGACCGTGGTCGCCGCCCAGCGGACCTCGGTGACCCGGGTGCTCCCCTCGGGGGACTGCACGATGTCCGCCACCATCAGCAGGCCGACGGCGGAGGCCGGCACGCAGCAGTCCGCCCCCTGGTTGGACAGGAGGTTGCCCAGCCCGTATGCCACCCACATCCCGTCGCCGTCCGGGCCGCCGCGGAGGCGTTCGACAGGCTGCGGGACGTGGGCGTGGTGGCCGATCACGAGGTCGATCTGCCGTGAGCGCGCCAGGGCTCGCGTCGCCGCCCGCTGGTGCTTGGTGGGCTCGGTGACGTACTCGACGCCGTCGTGCAGGCTGGCGACCACGAGGTCGGCGCCCGCGGCTCGCGCCGCCCTGGCCTGCCGGGCGATCCGTGCCGGGTCGATGATGTCCACCGACCAGGTCCCGCGGGGCGGCTGGAGCCCGTTCAGCCCGTACGTCGCGGAGAGGTGGGCGATGGTCACCGTCCGGCCGTCGCGGCGGAGCTCGTAGAACTGGGCGCCGCGTGCCTCCCGCTTGCCGCGCGCCGTCCCGACGTGGCCCATCCCGGCCTCGTCGAACGCGTCAAGGGTCGCCGCGAGGGCGTCGTACCCGCCGTCGGCCGCGTGGTTGGACGCCGTCGAACAACCGTCCCAGCCCTGCTCGCCCAGGTCGCGGACGATCTCGGCGGGCGCGCGGAACACCGGGTAGCCCGACGGCGCCACGCCCGGCGGCGCGACCGGCACCTCCAGGTGGCACAGGGCCAGGTCCGCGCCGTCGACCCACTGATCGATGCCCGAGAGCAGCGGCGAGTAGTCGATGCCGTCGGCTCCGGTCGCGGACTCGTTGACCGCCTTGTGGGTCAGGACGTCGCCCGCTGCGAGCAGGGTGAGCTCGATGTCCTGCGGCGGCGGGGGTGACGGCGTGGTCTCGGGTGACGGGGTGGAGCCGGTCGCGCTCGCGCTGCCCGAGGGATCCGCGGCCGGGTCCGTGGCAGGGGTGCAGCCGGCCACGGTCACGACGAGCGCGGTGCACAGCGCCGCGTGGGCCAGGAACCGCTGGGCGCGGACGGTGTTCACCCTGCGGATGCTATGGCAGGCCGACGGTCGCGGCGAGCGTGACGCGCGCCGGGCGGTCCGACCGCGCGTGAACCGCCGTTAGGCTTGAGCAATGGTCAACGACGCTCCGTCGCCCTGGAACATTGCGAACGTCGTCACGATGATTCGCATCGCCATGGTCCCGTTCTTCGCCTGGGCACTCCTCGTCGAAGGTGGGGACGACACCACGTGGCGGCTCGTGGCCACCGCGATCTTCGTGGTCGCCGCCGTCTCCGACAAGGTGGACGGCTACCTCGCCCGGTCGCGTGGGCTGATCACCGACCTGGGCAAGCTGCTCGACCCGATAGCGGACAAGCTGCTCGTCGGCGCCGCCCTGATCCTGCTCTGGATCCCGCTGGGCGAGCTGCCCTGGTGGATCCCGGTGATCATCCTGGTGCGGGAGCTCGGTATCACGTTCATGCGCATGGGCATGCTCAAGTACGAGGTGATGCCGGCGTCGCGCGGCGGCAAGCTCAAGACGGTGCTGCAGGCCGTGGCGATCTCGATGTTCCTGCTGCCCCGCGACGGCTTCGAGTGGTTCACGGTGATCGCCTGGGTGGTGCTGATGGCGGCGTTCGTCGTGACCGTCGTGACGGGCGCCGAGTACGTGTACCAGGGCTGGAAGATCCGCCGCGACGCGCGGGCCAGGACGCAGAGCGTATGACCGCGCCCCGGTTGCTGGCGGAGGCAGCCGCACGGGGCTGGACCATCGGCGTCGCCGAGTCGCTGACCGGTGGACTGGTCACGGCGGCACTGGTCGCCGTACCCGGTGCGTCGAGGGTGCTGCGCGGCGGCGTCGTCGCGTATGCGACCGACCTGAAGGCCGGGCTGCTCGGCGTCGACGCCGACCTGCTCGCCGAGCGGGGTGCCGTGGACGAGGCGGTGGCCGCCCAGATGGCGGCCGGGATACGCGCCGTCACCGGCGCCGATGTGGGACTGGCCACGACGGGGGTCGCCGGACCGGATCCACAGGATGGTCAAGCGCCGGGTGTGGTTTTCGTAGCGGTCAGCACTCCGGTAGCGTCGGAGGTGCAGCGGCTTGACCTCGACGGCGACCGGTCAAAGGTGATCGCTGACTCCGTCCGAGGAGCGCTCGAGCTGGCATTGTTGCTCGTGAGTGAGGCCCGGGTGAAAAATTCGACACACCCCACGAAGTTTCCTGAAGTTACAGACATGTGAAGTTTCTTGGTTTAATCTTGCACAGGGCTTGACGCAGGTGGACTTCGGGAACAAGGCTCAGATCCACGGCGTTAGTCCCGGTGTGATCATGAACAGGCCGACCACCCGGAGCGGGCGCAAGAACTCTTCGAGCGCGGGGTACGGTAGAACGAACTCCACGCATGGAGCACGCACCACACGCAAGGCACGCCCGGTCCAGGTAGGACAGGGCGTGAGATCAGGGACAGGCACTGAAAGGGGGCGCGAGATGGTCGTACTACGGCGAGAAATCGGAGACGTGCTGCGTGACACGCGGCAGCGTCAGGGGCGCACCCTGCGCGAGGTTTCGTCGGCGGCGCGAGTGTCGCTGGGTTACCTCAGTGAGGTGGAGCGAGGGCAGAAGGAGGCGTCGTCCGAGCTTCTTGGCTCCATCTGCGAGGCGCTCGACGTCCCGCTGTCCTTGGTCCTGCGTGAGGTGAGCGACCGCGTGGCGGTGGCCGAAGGATTCCAGATCCCCGACACGATCCCCGCGGACTTCGTCGCGGGCCTGCTGGCCAGGGGAGGCGACCGGACCGCAGCGCGGCGGGAGGTCGCGCAGTCGGACCTGGCGCCTGTCGGCTGACCAAGCCGCCCGGAGAGCTGCCGCAGCACCGTTTCAGGG
>NZ_JBHXBG010000295.1:0-3130 GCF_042726755.1 Promicromonospora sp. NPDC060271
GCAGTCCGAGCTGCCGATCACCTGACGTACTGCCGACCACTCGTGCCGGTCGCGGGACGTGCCGCGTGTGGCTGAACGTGCCCTTGCCGAAGGCCAGCACCTTGGTCGGCTCCACGGCGAACACGAGGGCGGGGCCGCCGACGTCGTTCAGGAACACGCCGTCACCCACCTCGTAGACCCACCGGCCGTCCCACTTGGTGCGCCAGGCCGCCGCGAGCCGCGCCAGCGTCTCCCGGTCGGTCACCCGGACGGCAGGTCCCTCGACCACGACGTCAACGCCCTCGTCCCAGGTGTCCCGGCCGGTGGTCAGCACGACGTTCGGGTTGACCGCGAGGTTGACGGCCTTCTGCTCCTCGGGCCCGGTCGTGAAGTGCAGCGCCCCGTCGAGCCAGACGGCGACCAGCGGTGAGACGTGCGGGCGCCCGTCGGCGCGCACCGTGGTCACCCAGGTCATCTGGGCGTTCTCGAGCACCTCCTGGGTGGCCTGCCAGCCGGTCGGCTCGGCCGCGGGGTCGCTGAACCGGGGGTCGATGGTGGTGATCGGGTCCTTCATGATCCTGCTCCTCGGTGTTGTGCAGAAGCGGCCCGACCGATGAGGAGCGCGAAACTCTTCGTTGTGGAGGGTTCAGCCAGACGTCAGGGACCGACTAGTCCGCCAACCCGCGCGGTCCGTACATGGTCACGGCGACGCCGACCAGGCAGATCAGCGCACCATGCGACGACGTTAATCCGCCGAGCGAGCTCAAGGGACCAGCCTCGGGACTCAGCCCGCGTCGAACCGCTCCTCGCCCTCCAGGTCCGGGTCGTCCTTGGGGTGCTCGCCGGGGATCGCCCGCTCCCCTGCCGGGTCCTCGGTCGTGCGGTCGAGGTCGTCGTCCTGCCCCGGCACGTCACGCGGTCCGGGATTGCTGCTGCCCTGCACGTCGTCGTCGGCGGAGACCGGGTCGGCGCGCGGTCCGGGATTGGCCTGCGGTGCCGGTGCGTCGTCGGTCCGGTAGTTCTCGTTCTCGGTCATGATGGGCTCCCTCCGGCTCGATGGTGCGGCGGCGTGACGTTGGTGACGACCCCGCGACCGCTCCTCGACCGTAAGGCGGCGCTGGTCCGCTCGCACCCGGCCCGCTACGGCGTCGTATCGCCGGGGACCTTCACGTCCTCCACCTGGGCACGCGCAGGCAGGCCGGTGTCCCAGAACTGGATGGTCTGCAGCGCCCAGAAGAGCGCGAAGATCAGCATCATCGCCGTCTCGACCACGAACAACGTCTGCGGGAACAGGTCCGGCAGGAACCGGTCGAGGACCGCCATGGTCGCCAGACCCACCACCAGCACGGCGGCCATCGACGCGGCGATCCAGCGGTACCAGACCCGGTACGCCCGGGCGGACATGCCCCGCAGCCGCTCGAGCGCCTGGGTCGTGACCGCGTGGTCCGAGCCGTTGATCCAGGCGACGGCCACGAGGCAGGCGAACAGCAGGACCGCCGCCGTGTAGTGCGCCGACTCCAGGAAGCTCGCGGGCCACACCAGCAGCCACACGCCCGTCGCTGCCCAGGTCAGCCAGGTGAGCCAGAGGTCCCAGCCCACACGCCCGCCCAGGTCCCGTCGTCGCGGCCAGGTCGCCAGCACCAGGACCACGCCGCCGACGAGGAGCAGCGTCCCCACGTTGTTGCCCACCCGCTCCGGCACGTCGAGGCAGTACGGCTCGTCGCCGCACATCGCGGCGTCGAGCGGCGTAGGGATCAGCGCCACGAGGATCGCGAACATGCCCGCGAAGTTGAGCAGCACCTCCTCGGCCCCGTGCCTGCCCTTGATCGCGATCAGACACGTGCCGATACCCACCAGCGTGCCGACGAAGATGCTCTGCACGGGCGAGTAGAAGTACGCGCTGATCGACGCGTGCCACCACTCCTCGCCGGAGTCGAGCCTCCCGTGGTCGGCGGCTATCTGCATCGTCAACGACACGAACAGCACCAGCACCCCCGCCACGATCGCTATCCGCAGATAGCGGTAGGTCAGTCGTGCCGGGTCCCCCTGCTTGATCACCATGCGCTCACTGTGGCGCACGTGCCACAGATCGAACAATGTTGCACCCGCGACGCCGGATCACGATCCGCCGGTGAACCGCTCCTCGACGTCGGCCAGCAGGGGGCGCGCGTTGCGCAGCACGAAGGCGAGCCACACCACCGCGACCAGGCCGAACAGCGCCTCGGTGGTCAGTACGATCACGCCCCCGGCGAGCACGAGCAAGGAGAGGTTCCCCAGCGTGACCAGCGGACGAGCCGCGAGGTAGTGGGCGGCGAGCCGTGCCGAGTCTCGCGCCCGGAAACCGAAGAACGAGACGATCACCAGCACGTTCACCGTCCACAGGAGCAGTCCCGCACCGATGACGAGGAGAACCGGCGCGTACCACGTGGGCACCCCGGACGCACCGAGGTTCGCCAGCGAGAACCCCAGGACACCGAGCACCACGAGCGCAGGGGTCCACACCCGGAGGACGTCGGCCCAGTTCAGGCGGTACCCCCGCCAGAAGGAGGACGCAGGGGCCAGTGCGTCGGCGGTGGCCCGGGCACGCAGCGCGAACAGCCCGGCCGACGCCGCCGGGCCCAGCGGCAGCAGGCACAGCACCACGAACGGGACGTTGCCCGGCGACCGGTCCAGCAGCGCGAGCGCGACCAGCCCGGGCAACGACGTCAGGACGAGCAGCAGCTCGACCACGAGATACCAGTAGATCGCGTTCGCCGCCCGCCCCATCGGGCCGTCGCCGAACTCCCGGCGCTCAGCCACGGCCCAGGATCCGGCCGTCGTCGAGCCAGGACGGGGTCTCGTCGCGTACGGCGTCAAGCGTCACCAGCGTGACGCCGTGCCGCCCGATGGTCAGGTCGAGGTCCACCCGGCCACCGTCGCCGACCGGCAGCGACTGCGCCAGGCGAGCGGGCTCGCTCGCCTCGTGCAGCACGTCGAGCTGTCTGCCCGACGGCGACACGGGCCGCCCCATCTCGCGCCAGGCCGCCCACGCGTTCCCGGCGGTCTCGTCGACGTCGTACCGCATGGCGAACACCCTCCCAGCCGCCGAAGTAGAGCGCCTGTCCGGCCGGTTCTCCGAAGTAGTCGCCTCGATGCCGGACAGGCGCTCTAC
>NZ_JBHXBG010000296.1:0-3040 GCF_042726755.1 Promicromonospora sp. NPDC060271
GGACGGAGCGACGAATGGTCGCCCCGTCCTGCCCGGCGGTCAGCTCGGCACCGGGCTCGCCCGTGGGGACGAGCGGCAGGTGCCATGCCATGTCAGGCGTCCGCGGGAGCGGTGGCCTCGGTGGCCGGCTCGGCGTCGGCCGGAGCGGCCTCGTCCTCGTCGGTCACGGCGACCAGCGACAGCTTGCCGCGCGGGTCGATCTCGCCGATCTCGACCTGGACCTTCTGACCGATGGACAGCACGTCGTCGACGTTCTCGACGCGCTTGCCGCCCACGAGCTTGCGGATCTGGCTGATGTGCAGCAGACCGTCCTTGCCCGGGGAGAGCGAGATGAAGGCGCCGAACGACGTCGTCTTGACGACGGTGCCGACGAACCGCTCGCCCACCTCGGGGACGTGCGGGTTGGCGATCGCGTTGATCGCCGCGCGGGCGGCCTCTGCCGAAGGGCCGTCGACAGCACCGATGTACACGGTGCCGTCGTCCTCGATGGAGATGTCCGCGCCCGTCTCCTCCTGGATCTGGTTGATCATCTTGCCCTTCGGGCCGATGACCTCGCCGATCTTGTCGACCGGGACCTTCACGGAGATGACGCGCGGGGCGTTCGGGGACATCTCGTCGGGCGTGTCGATCGCCTCGTCGAGCACCTCGAGGATGGTCAGGCGCGCGTCGCGGGCCTGACCGAGAGCGGCCGCGAGGACCGACGCCGGGATGCCGTCGAGCTTCGTGTCGAGCTGGATGGCCGTGACGAACTCCTTGGTACCGGCGACCTTGAAGTCCATGTCACCGAACGCGTCCTCGGCACCCAGGATGTCCGTCATCGCGGCGTAGCGGGTCTCGCCGTCCACGGTGTCGGACACGAGGCCCATCGCGATGCCCGCGACCGGGGCGCGCAGCGGCACACCGGCGTTGAGCAGCGACAGCGTGCTCGCGCACACCGAGCCCATGGAGGTCGAACCGTTGGAGCCGAGGGCCTCGGACACCTGGCGGATCGCGTAGGGGAACTCCTCGCGGCTCGGCAGGACCGGCACCAGGGCACGCTCGGCGAGCGCGCCGTGGCCGATCTCGCGGCGCTTCGGGCTGCCGACGCGGCCCGTCTCACCGGTCGAGTACGGCGGGAAGTTGTAGTTGTGCATGTAGCGCTTGCGCGTCTCCGGACCGAGCGAGTCGATCTGCTGCTCCATGCGGAGCATGTTCAGCGTGGTGACACCCAGGATCTGGGTCTCGCCGCGCTCGAAGATCGCCGAGCCGTGCACGCGGGGCAGCACCTCGACCTCGGCCGACAGGGTGCGGATGTCCGCGAGGCCACGGCCGTCGATGCGGACGCCGTCGGTCAGCACGCGCTGGCGCACGAGCTTCTTCTGCAGCGAGCGGTACGCGGCCGACAGCTCCTTCTCGCGGCCGTCGAAGCCGGCCTGGAGGTCGCCCAGCAGGCGGTCCTTGATCTCGTCGAGACGGTTCTCGCGGTCCTGCTTGTCCGCGATGGCCAGCGCCTCGCGCAGCGGCTCGGTCACCGCTGCCTCGACGGCGGCGAACGCGTCGTCCTGGTAGTCCGGGAACAGCGGGAAGGCCTTGGTCTCCTTGCCTGACTGCGCGGCAAGCTGAGCCTGCGCGTCGCACAGGGCCTTGATGAACGGCTTGGCCGCCTCGATGCCCTCGGCGACGACGGTCTCGGTCGGTGCGGCGACGCCCTCGTTCTTGATGAGGTTCCACGCGTCGTCCGTCGCCTCGGCCTCGATCATGGCGATCGCGACGTCGTCACCGACGACACGGCCGGCCACGACCATGTCGAAGACCGCACGCTCCTTGTCGGAGTACTTGGGGAACGCGACCCACTGGCCGTCGACCAGCGCGATGCGGACCGCGCCGACCGGGCCGTCGAACGGCAGGCCGGAGATCTGGGTCGACGCCGACGCGGCGTTGATCGCCAGCGTGTCGTACGCGTCGTCGGGGTGCAGCGCCATGACCGTGAGGACGATCTGGACCTCGTTGCGCAGACCCTTGACGAACAGGGGGCGCAGCGGGCGGTCGGTCAGGCGGCAGGTCAGGATCGCGTCGGTCGACGGGCGACCCTCGCGACGGAAGAACGAGCCGGGGATGCGCCCTGCGGCGTACATCCGCTCCTCGACGTCCACCGTCAGCGGGAAGAAGTCGAACTGGTCCTTGGGGTGCTTGCCGGCCGTCGTGGTCGACAGCAGCATGGTCTCGCCGTCGAGGTAGGCGGCGACTGCGCCGGCGGCCTGCTTGGCGAGGCGTCCGGTCTCGAACCGGACGGTACGGGTGCCGAAGCGACCGTTGTCGATGACGGCCTCGGCGAACTGGATCTCGGGACCCTCCACGGGTGCCCTCCTTCTCTGTGGTGTTCTCTGGGAACGCCCCCGTGCCTGACGGTCATCGATCGAGGCCCACCGAGCCGCCGCTCGCGTGGAGCGGGAGACTCGGGAAGCCACTACCGAGGACCGGACGAGGTCACGGGCGGCGGTGTTGCGTTGTCGTACTACAGCATCTCACCAGACCAGCCCGGCCCCCGCGACGGGGGCCGGGCTGGCGGGAAGCATGATCAGCGACGCAGGCCGAGCTTGTCGACCAGAGCGCGGTAGCGCTCGATGTCGATCCCCTTGAGGTAACCCTGGAGACGACGGCGCTGGCCCACGAGGAGCAGCAGACCACGACGGCTGTGGTGGTCGTGCTTGTGCTCCTTGAGGTGCTCGGTGAGGTCCTTGATGCGCTGCGTGAGGAGCGCGATCTGCACCTCCGGCGAGCCCGAGTCGCCCGGCTTGGTTCCGTACTCGGAAATGATCTGCTGCTTCGTGGCAGTGTCGAGCGGCATGGCTCTCCTTCAGTGTCGTTGCGCGGTGCTCCGGGACTGTTTCACCGGGGCGCTCTCGATCCGCGGCCGTTCAGACGGCGGTACCACATTACCAGTGCCCGGCCTCCCTGCCCGACGGCGGGCGCGATGCCGCCTATGACCCTCGTCTCTGCCCGCCTGCCCACAAAACGTGCGTGGTCGGTAGTTTGTCAGGTGATCGGCAATCCGGACTGC
>NZ_JBHXBG010000297.1:0-2976 GCF_042726755.1 Promicromonospora sp. NPDC060271
CCCTCGCACCTACGGGTGCGAGGGCCGTCCGCTGTCCTTATCCTCCAGCTCCTCCAGCAGGTTGCGGATCTCCGAGCGCACGAAGTCCCGGGTGGCGACCTCCGACAGGGCCAGCCGCAGCGCCGCCATCTCGCGCGCCAGGTACTCGGTGTCCGCGAGGTTGCGTTCGCCGCGCTGCCGGTCCTGCTCGGCGGTGACCCGGTCGCGGTCGTCCTGCCGGTTCTGCGCCAGCAGGATCAGCGGGGCCGCGTAGCTCGCCTGCAGCGACAGCATGAGCGTGAGCGCGGTGAACCCGTTCGCCGCGCTGTCGAACCGCAGGTTCTCCGGGCCCCATGCGTTCCACGCCAGCCAGACGATGCAGAACCCCGTGAGGTAGATGAGGAACCGGGGCGTGCCGAGAAAGCGGGCGATGCCCTCGGTGGCCTTCCCGACGGCGTCCTGGTCCAGCCGGAACCGGGGGACCAGGCTGCGGCGCTGCGCGAGCGGGGTGTCCAGACGATCAGCCACGGTTCGCCTCCTGTCCTGTCGGCTCCTGTCGCGGCGACTTGCCGCCCGCGGGCTCACGGCGTCCCGAGGGCGCCGAGGGGGCCGCCTGCGCGACCGCCTCCAGCCGTTCGTCGTCGCTGCCCCGCCAGTCGTCCGGGAGGATGTGGTCGAGCACGTCGTCGACGGTGACCACGCCGAGCAGCCTGCGCTGGGCGTCGAGCACCGGCAGCGCGAGCAGGTCGTACGCGGCGAGCAGACGCGTCACCTGACCCACCGAGGCGTCATGGGTGAGCCACTCGGTCTCGGCGTCCAGCACCGACGCGACGGCGGCGTGCGGCGGCTCGCGCAGCAGCCGCTGGAAGTGCGCCACGCCGAGGAACCGGCCCGTCGGCGTCTCGAGCGGCGGTCGCACCACGAACACCATGGAGGCCAGCGCCGGCGGCAGCTCGGCGCGCCTGATCTGGGCCAGCGCGGTGGCGATCGTGTCGTCAGCGCCCAGGATCACCGGTTCCGTGGTCATGAGACCACCCGCCGTGTCCTCCGCGTACTCCAGCAGACGCCGGACGTCGGCCGCCTCCTCCGGCTCCATCAGGTTCAGGAGCTGTGCCGCCTGCTCGTCGGGCAGCTCGTTGAGGAGGTCGGCCGCGTCGTCCGGCTCCATCGCCTCCAGCACGTCGGCCGCACGGTCCCGGTCCAGACCCGACAGGATCGACACCTGGGCGTCCTCCGGCAGCTCCTCCAGCACGTCGGCGAGGCGCTCGTTGTTCAGTGCGCCCGCGATCTCCAGCCGGCGCGCCGGCGCCAGCTCGCGGATCACGTCCGCGAGGTCGGCGGCGCGCATGTCCTCGTACGCCTCCAGCAGACGAGCGGCGCCCTGCTCCGGCGACCGGCTCATGAGGTCCTGCACGGCGTCGACGGGGACCGTCAGGGTGGAACCACGGCGGAACGGGGCAGCCCCCCGTGCGGACCGGCGGCGCACGAACAGCTGGTCCACCAGCCAGTCGCCGGTGCGCTGCTGCGCGATCGAGACGTCCTCGATGGTCACCTCGCCCGAACCGTCCGTGAGCTGCACCCGGCGGTCCAGCAGCTCACCCAGCACCAGCGACTCCATGGCCCGCTGCTCGAACCGCCGCAGGTTCACCAGGCCGGTGCTGATCACCTGGCCCGAGTCGATGCTGGTCACGCGGGTCAAGGGGAGGAAGACGCGGCGTCGGCCCGGGACCTCGACCACCAGACCCACCGCACGCGGCGCGCCCTTGGCCCGGACCAGCACGACGACGTCACGAACCCGGCCCACCTGGTCCCCGATCGGGTCGAAGACCACCGTCCCGGCCAGACGTGCGACGAAAACCCTGCTGCTGGCGCTCACGCTGGTCAGCCTACGACTCGCCCCATGGCCACGCTCCTCGCCACTTCTGCCGAGGTAGGGGAGACTATGGGGTATGAGCATGTCTCGCCCGGGTGCCGTCCCGAAGGTCCCGACCCTGCCGGCCGGCGACGAGGTCGCCGCGTACTCCACCTACCTGGAGGCGCAGAAAGCAGTCGACTACCTCTCCGACAACAAGTTCCCCGTCGAGAACGTCACCATCGTGGGCACCGACCTGCGCATGGTCGAGCGCGTCACGGGGCGTCTCACGTACGGCCGGGTGGCGCTCGCGGGCGCACTCTCCGGCGCCTGGTTCGGTTTCTTCGTGGGCCTGCTGATCACCCTGTTCGCGGGCGAGGCGGGCTTCCAGGTGATGTTCGCCGGCATCGCGCTCGGTGCGGGGTTCGGTCTGCTGTTCTCGATCCTGTCGTACACGTTCACCGGCGGACGGCGTGACTTCACGTCCTCGTCGCAGATCGTGGCCGCGACGTACGCGATCCTCTGCGGGCACGACCACGCGAGCGACGCGCGGGCGCTCCTGATGCGCTCGCCGGGCGGGCTGGGCAAGTCGCGCGGCGCCGCCACCGTGGGCGTCCCGGCGCCCGTCACGCCGCCGGCGTCTGCCGCTCAGGCGCCGGGGGCTCCGGGTGCTGGTGCCGAGCCTGCGCAGCACACTGCCGCGCCGACCCGCCCGACGGACCCGCGCTGGGTCACGCCCTCGGGCGAGCCTCGTTACGGCGCGATGCGGCCTGGTGCTGGTGCTGGTGCGGGTGGTGCCGGTGCTGCCGGTGCCGCTGCGGCGCCGACGGGTACACCTGCGGCCACGCCCGCAGCTACGACGGATGCGCCGACCGCTGTGCCCTCCGACGCGCCCTCGGACGCGGCGCCGCAGACCGAGTCGCCGACCCCGCCGAACCAGGCGGCATCAGCCTCGGACGGCCACCGACAGGACGGCTCGGACGACCAGGACGACGAGCGGACGACCCGCACGTCACCCCGCTCCACCAACCCGTACGCCCCGCCGAGCGACGACCAGAAGTAACTCAGGCTGCGTCGGCTTCGGTCGGTTGCACGGTAGCCGTATGACTTCGGTCGGTTGCCCTGAGATCGGTCACTCAAACGAC
>NZ_JBHXBG010000298.1:0-2923 GCF_042726755.1 Promicromonospora sp. NPDC060271
TAAGAGACAGGCAGAATAGAGTCGCGTCCGGATCCGGACGCGACTCGCGCGTCCCAGCCGCGACTCACCAGTTCTCGCACCACCACCTCAAGCACGACCAACTTGTCGCACCATCAACTTTTGTACGACCGAGAAGAAGGATCACTGACCTCATGCGCACCGCCGAGATCCGCAAGCGTTGGCTCGACTACTTCGAAGCTCAGGGTCACGCGGTGGTGCCGTCTGCGTCACTGATCTCGCCGGACCCGTCGACGCTGTTCACCATCGCGGGCATGGTGCCGTTCATCCCGTACATGACGGCGCAGCAGACGCCGCCGTGGAAGCGCGCCACGAGCGTGCAGAAGTGCGTGCGCACGCTCGACATCGACGATGTAGGCAAGACGACGCGCCACGGCACGTTCTTCCAGATGAACGGCAACTTCTCGTTCGGCGACTACTTCAAGGCCGACGCCATCCGCATGGCCTGGGACTTCCTGACCGGCTCGCTGGACGACGGCAAGCTGGGCATCGACCCCGACAAGCTGTGGGTCAGCGTGTACTACGAGGACGACGAGGCCCGCCAGCTCTGGAAGGACATCGTCGGCCTGCCCGACGAGCGCATCCAGGGGCTCGGCAAGAAGGACAACTACTGGTCCACCGGCCAGCCCGGCCCGGCCGGCCCGTGCTCGGAGATCTTCTACGACCGCGGCGCCGCGTACGGCCCCGACGGCGGTCCGCTGGTCGACGAGGGCGGTGACCGCTTCGTCGAGATCTGGAACCTCGTGTTCATGCAGTACGAGATCGACGAGGTGAAGTCCAAGGAGGAGTTCCGCATCCTCGGGGAGCTCGCCAACAAGAACATCGACACCGGCATGGGTCTCGAGCGGGTTGCCTTCCTGCTGCAGGGCAAGGACAACATGTACGAGATCGACGAGGTCTTCCCCGTCATCGAGGCCGCTCAGAAGCTCAGCGGCAAGACGTACGGCGACAACCACGAGGACGACGTGCGCATGCGCGTCGTGGCCGACCACGTCCGCTCGGCCCTGATGATCATCGGCGACGGCGTGCGCCCCTCCAACGAGGGCCGTGGTTACGTGCTGCGCCGGCTGCTGCGCCGCTCCGTGCGCGCCATGCGCCTGCTCGGCGTGGACGGCGTCGCTCTGCCGTCGCTGCTGCCGGTCTCCAAGGACGCCATGGCCCCCTCGTACCCGGAGCTGGCAGAGAACTTCGAGCAGATCTCCGCCGTCGCCTACGCCGAGGAGGAGGCCTTCCGCCGCACGCTGGCCTCGGGCACCACGATCCTGGACAACGCCGTCGCCAACCTGAAGAAGAGCTCGGGCGGTGAGGGCGGCGTGCTGCCCGGCGAGGCCGCCTTCCAGCTCCACGACACCTACGGCTTCCCGATCGACCTGACCCTCGAGATGGCCGCCGAGCAGGGCGTCCAGGTGGACGAGAAGGCCTTCCGCTCGCTCATGCAGGAGCAGCGCACCCGCGCCCGCGCCGACGCGCTGGCCAAGCGCACCGGCGGGGCCGACGTCGCCGCCTACGAGGCCCTGGAGAAGGAGCTCACCGCACCCGTCGAGTTCCTCGGCTACACGCAGACCGACGCCACCGTGCGCGTCGTGGGCCTGCTCAGCGGCGGCGTGCCCGCCCCCGCCGTCACCGCCCCGGCCGAGATCGAGGTGGTCCTGGACCGCACGCCGTTCTACGCCGAGGCCGGCGGCCAGCTCGCCGACCACGGCACGATCGTGCTCGACAGCGGCGCCACCATCGAGGTCGACGACGTGCAGCGCCCGATCAAGGGCCTGAACGTGCACCGCGGCCGCCTCGTGGAGGGCACGGCCGCCCTGGGCGACCCGGGCACCGCCCAGATCGACACCGCCCGCCGCAAGGCCATCAGCCGCGCCCACTCGGCCACGCACATGATCCACAAGGCGCTGCACGAGCTCGTCGGCCCGGACCGCACCCAGGCCGGCTCGGAGAACGCCCCGAGCCGTATCCGGTTCGACTTCCGCTCGCCGTCTGCCGTGTCCGCCTCGGCCCTGACGGAGATCGAGGAGCGCGTCAACGTGCGCCTCGCCGACAACCTCGAGGTCACCGACCAGCTCATGCCCATCGCCAAGGCCCGCGAGGTCGGCGCCATGGCGCTGTTCGGCGAGAAGTACGGCGACGTCGTGCGCGTGGTCTCGATCGGCGGCGACTGGTCGCGCGAGCTGTGCGCAGGTACGCACGTCAAGCAGACCGGCCAGCTCGGCCGGGTCACGCTGCTGGGCGAGTCGTCCATCGGCTCCGGCGTGCGGCGCGTCGACGCCCTGGTCGGCGACGGCGCCTACGGCTTCCAGGCCAAGGAGCACGCCCTGGTGGGGCAGCTCACCAGCCTGCTCAACACGCGCCCCGAGGACCTGCACGAGCGGGTCGGCTCGCTCGTGTCGCGCCTGAAGGAGGCCGAGAAGGAGCTCGCCACGCTGCGGCAGGGACAGCTCCTGGCCGTGGCAGGCAAGCTCGCCGCCGAGGCCCCGCGCGTGGGCGACGTCCGCGTCGTCACGCACGACGCCGGTGAGGCTCAGGCCGACGACCTGCGCGCCCTCGTGCTCGACGTGCGCGGCCGCCTCGGCGAGGCCGAGCCCGTCGTGGCCGCCGCCGGCGGTGTGTCGGGCGGCCGCCCCGTCGTGGTGGTCGTGACCAACGCCGCCGCCCGCGCGGCCGGCTACAAGGCCGGTGACCTGGTGCGCACGGCCGCCCAGACGCTCGGTGGCGGTGGCGGCGGCAAGCCGGACATGGCCCAGGGCGGCGGCACGGACCCGGCCAAGCTCGGCGAGGCCCTGGCAGGTATCGCCGAGGGCGTCCGCCTGGTCGCCGTCGGCGCCTGACGCTCGTGCCTTCGTCGGTCGAGCCAGTGCCCCCGGTGGCCGAGCCCGTCGAGACCACCGAGCCGGGCCTCCCT
>NZ_JBHXBG010000299.1:0-2916 GCF_042726755.1 Promicromonospora sp. NPDC060271
GGGCACCTGCCCTCGCCCGGGAGTCCCGCACCCCTGCTCGCACCATCCGACCCAGCACAAGGGAGTGTTGATGTCCGCACCACACCGCCGGGCACACCGCCGGGCACTGGCCGCGACGACCGGTCTGGTCGTCGCGCTCGGTGCCCTGGTACCCGCGACGACCGCAGCCACAGCGCACGACGTCCCGGCCGGCTCCGGCCGCGCCGCCACCGACCATGCGGAGACGACCGAGTTCGACAAGGTGCCGCTCGTCACGGAGGGCCTCGCCGACCCGTTCGAGCTCGACGTGGCCGACGACGGCCGCGTCGTCTACATCCAGCGCACCGGTCAGGTGATCGTGCTGGACCAGGAGACGCTGCGCCAGAGGACGGCGCTGGACCTGGACTACTCGCTGGACCTGCTCACGCAGTCCGACGGTCTCCTGGGCCTGACCCTGGATCCCGACTTCACCGAGAACGGGTGGCTGTACCTGCTGTGGAGCGACCCCGACGTCGCGAAGATGAACCTCTCGCGGTTCACGATGGGGCCGGACGACACGATCGACCCCGCGTCGGAGAAGCGGCTGCTCGACTTCACCATCTGGCGCGGCGAGGGCCGCGCCAACTCCCACATGGCCGGCTCGCTCGCGATGGGCCCGGACGGCGACCTCTACGTCGCCACCGGGGACAACTCCGACCCGTTCGACCAGGCGGGCTACACCCCGATCGACGAGCGTCCCGGACGCCGGGGCTGGGACGCGCAGGGCACGTCGGCCAACACGAACGACCTGCGCGGCAAGGTCCTGCGGATCACCCCGCAGGACGACGGCACCTACACGATCCCGGACGGCAACCTGTTCGCGCCGGGCACCGAGGGCACCCGCCCGGAGATCTACGGGATGGGCTTCCGCAACCCGTTCCGGATCACGGTCGACCCCGGCACCGGCGCGGTGCTGATCGGGGACTACGGGCCCGACGCCCGCGTGGCCGACCCGCTGCGCGGCCCCGAGGGCCAGGTCGAGCTCATCCGAATGACGGAGCCCGGCAACCACGGCTGGCCGTACTGCCATGCCGACAACCAGCCCTACATCGACTACGACTTCGCCACGGGCGCCTCGGGCGAGGCGTTCGACTGCGCCAACCCGGTCAACGACTCCCCGAACAACACGGGCCTGCGCGAGCTGCCGCCGTCCCAGGAGCCGCTCGTCTGGTACGGCTACGGGGTCTCCGACGAGTTCCCTGAGCTCGGCTCGGGCGGGGCGGCCCCCATGGGCGGCCCCGTCTACCGGTTCGACCCGGAGCTCGACGTCAAGACCAAGTTCCCGGAAGCCTTCGACGGGCACTGGTTCGTGTCCGAGTACGCCCGCAACTTCTACAAGGTGCTCTCGCTGGACGAGGCGACGGGCGAGCTCGCCTCGATCGACCCGTTCCTTCCGGACGAGACGTTCGTCGCCCCGTTCGAGGCCGAGTTCGGCCCCGACGGCTCGCTCTACGTCATCGACTTCGGCCTCGGCCGGGGCGCCGGCCGCGGGAGCACCAACACCGGCGCCGGCATCTACCGCATCGACCACGCGGCCGACGGCCGCCGGCCGATCTCGCGGTTCACCGCCGACGTCGACTCCGGGCCGGAGCCTCTGACCGTCGCCTTCGACGGCGGTACGAGCGAGAGCCCCGACGGGCTCGACATCACGTACGAGTGGGACTTCGAGAACGACGGCGTCGTCGACTCCACCGAGGCGAGTCCCACGCACACCTACACCGAGCGCGGCCAGTTCAGAGCCCGCCTGACGGTCACGGACAGCGACGGCTTCACGGGCGTCTCCGTGCAGAAGATCACCGCCGGCAACACCCGGCCGGACGTCGCCTTCGGGGCGCCGTTCCACGGCGGCTTCGCCGAGCTCGGCGACACGGTCGACTACGCCGTCGACGTGACCGACCCCGAGGACGGCTCCACCGAGGCGGGCACTATCGACTGCGAGCAGGTCGCGGTGAACACCCAGCTCGGCCACGACACGCACGCGCACCCGCTGGACAACTACACCGGGTGCTCCGGGTCGGTGTTCCTCGACCCGGCGGACCACGGCGTGGGCCAGAACGTCTACCCGGTGCTCGGGGCGGGCTACGAGGACCTGGGCGCGGACGGCGTGCCCGCGTTGGCCGGCCAGGACGTCCTCCACCTGCAGGTCCGGGACAAGGAGGCCGAGTTCTACGCGGACGGCTCCGGCGTCACCGTGGCCGACGGCGCCGACGCACGGGGCGGACGGCTCGTGACCGACGCCGACCACGGCGACTGGATCGCGTTCGGGCCGGTCGACCTGCGCGGCATCGACGCCCTGACGGTGGGCGCCGTCCGCGGTGCCGCCGACGCGACGGTCGAGGTGCGGGCCGGCAGCCCTGCCGGGCGCAAGCTCGGCCAGGTGCGGGTCGCCGCCGCCACGGCCGCCGGCCAGGTCGTCTCGCCCACGATCGACGTGGCGGGCGAGGAGGGCCCGACCACCCTGTACCTCGTGGTCAGGAGCAGGCACGAGCCGGCAGGCGGCGCGGACCTCGGTCTCGACTGGCTCGTCTTCCACGGGCGTGGCGTCGCCGACACCACGGCCCCCGTCGTGACCGCCGAGGCCGGCCGCGAGGGCGGACCGGTCGGCGTCCCGTTCGAGCTGTCCGGCTCCGCCGTGGCACCCGAGGGACGCCAGATCGTCTCCTACCGGTGGGACCTGGGTGACGGGACCATCGCGGACGGCGCGAGCGTCACGCACGTCTACGAGGAGCCGGGCCGGTACACCGCACGGCTGATCGCGACGGACAGCGAGGGCACCCGGGACTGGACCACCCTCGAGCTGACGGTCAACGGCACGCGGAGCTGAACCGCGGGTCGAGGCCGGCCCGGTCCACGCCGCCGAGAAGCACGAGGGCGACGACGACGCGAGGAGATCGCGAC
>NZ_JBHXBG010000300.1:0-2853 GCF_042726755.1 Promicromonospora sp. NPDC060271
GTGCTGGATATTCGCCCCTTCCAGCCGCCGATCGGGGCGAATATCCAGCACTCAACGGGGACTGTCGGAGCGAGACGGGTCGAGCGAGAAAGGTACTTTTGGTCGGTACCGGAGCGGGCGTGCCCGAGCCGAACATGAGGCATGCCTCCTACCTCTGCCGTCTCGCCCCCCGCCCGGTCTCGTCTCGTCGCCCTCGACGTGCTCCGCGGGTTCGCGCTGTGCGGGATCCTCGTCGCCAACGTCATCCCGATCAGCGCCGCGGTCGCCACCGACGCACCGGTGACGACCGCCCTCACCGCCTCCGGCGGCGGGCAGGTCGACTGGCTGCACCTGCTCGTCGACCAGCGCTTCTTCCCGATCTTCTCCCTGCTCTTCGGCGTCGGGTTCTCGCTGCTCGTCGAGTCGGCGGCCGGCCGCGTCGCGCGACCGCGACTGGTCCTGCTGCGCCGTCTCCTCGTGCTGCTCGCCCTCGGCCTGGCGCACCTGCTCCTGCTCTGGCCGGGCGACATCCTCACCGTCTACTCCGTGGTCGGGCTGGTCGTGCTGCTGCCGTCCACGTGGCTCCCGCGCTGGGCCGTCGCCGGTCTCGCCGCGGTCTGCACGGTCGCGGCGATCCTGCTGGCCGGCGGGTCGTACGCCCTGGTCCCCGGCCTCTTCCTGCTCGGCTCGGCGCTGACCCGGTACGGCGTGACCCGGCGCATCGAGAGCTCGACCCGCGTCCCGGCCCTCCTCGCCCTCGGGCTGACGGCGGCCGCCGTGCCCGCACTCTGGGCGCAGGCCTCGTTCGAGCAGGTCGGCGACGTCGACACGCTGGGCTACCGGATCGTCCTGCAGGCGGCCGGGGTCCTGATCGCCGGGGTGTACGTCTGCGCACTGCTCGTGCTGCTGCGCACCCCTGTCCGCCGTGTGCTGCGCGCCGTGTTCGCACCACTGGGAAGGATGGCCCTGACCAACTACCTGACCGCTACAGTGCTGGTGCTCGCCGTCGCGCACGTCGTCGGTCACCCGGAGCGCTGGTCGTCGAAGACGGTGCTGGTCATCGCGGGCACGGTGCTCGTCGCCCAGTGGATCTTCTCCGCCCTCTGGCTCCGCCGGTTCCGGTACGGCCCACTGGAGTGGGGCTGGCGCTGGGCCACGTGGCTGAGCCGCCCGCCGCTGCGCATCACCGACGGCGCCGGCGAGCGCCGTCCGGCGTCGACCCTCGTAGCCTGAACCGCGTGCACACCACCAGACGGGGGACGGCTCTGGCCAGGGCCGCCGGAGATCTCCTCATCGGCCTGACGCTCGCCGCTGTCCTGCTGCTCACGGCCGCGGCCCTGGCGGCGAGCTGGGGCGGCCTCTCCTGGGTACCCGGCCTGGCCGCGGGAACGATCGTCGGGGCGCTGGCCCTGCTGCGTCGCCGCAACCGGTTCGGCACGGCGCTCGCCGGGCTGGGCGTGTCGGCGGTGGCCGTCGTCGTGGCGCGGCTCGCCGACCTTCCTGCGGAACCCGCGCCGGCCGTCTCCCTCGCCCTCGCGGTGCTGGTGGCGTCGGCGATCCGCACGCTCCCCATGCGGCGGGCGGCCGTCGTGGCGGGCGGCGGCCTGGTGGTGGTCGCCGGGTCGTGGCTCGCGGCCGTCCCGTTCGTGCCGGAGGCGACGGTCATCCCGCTGGTGAGCGCCGCGGCGTGGCTCGCGGCGGTCGCGGCGGGGCTCGGCGGCCGGCTCCTCGTGGCCCGTCGCGAGGCTGCGGTCGAGCGCGTGCGCCGCGACGAGCGCCTCGCGGTGGCGCGTGAGCTGCACGACGTCGTCGCGCACCACATCACCGGCATGGTGGTCCAGGCGCAGGCCGCACAGATCGTGGCCGCGAGGGGCCCGGGCGAGGCTGCGCGCGTCGCGGAGTCGCTGGCGGGCATCGAGGCGGCCGGCTCGGAGGCGCTGACGTCGCTCCGCCGCGTCGTCGGCCTGCTGCGCGACGCCGACGACGGGTCCCCCGCCGCTCCCGGCCCCGAGTCGCTGAGCGCCCTGGTCAGGCGGTTCGAGGACCGCGGCCCGGAGGTGCGCCTACGGCTGCCCGACGACGGCCCCGCGTGGCCGGCGGAAGTGACCACGGCCGTCTACCGGGTGGTCCAGGAGTCGCTGACGAACATCACGCGGCACGCGCCGCAGGCCCGGACGGTGACCGTCGACGTGTGCCGGGTCCCGGACGGCCTGACCGTCGAGGTGTCCGACGACGCCCCGCATACCGGCGCCCGCGCTGCCGGCGCCGCTCTCGACACCGGGAGCGGCTACGGCCTGATCGGCATGCGCGAACGCGTGGTCTCCCTCGGCGGCACCCTGCGGGCCGGCCCGCGGCCGGACGCCGGCTGGTCCGTCGCCGCCACCCTCCCCCTCGCCGCGGAGGAGCGCCGATGACCATCAGCGTGCTCCTCGCCGACGACCAGCCCATGGTCCGCGGCGGCCTGCGGACCATCCTGGAGGACCAGCCGGACATCGAGGTCGTCGCCGAGGCGGCCGACGGCGTCGAGGCGGTCGCCCTGGCCCGCCGGCTGCGGCCGGACGTCTGCCTCGTCGACATCCGCATGCCCCACATGGACGGCCTGGAGGTGACCCGCACGCTCGCCGGGCCCGACGTCGCCGACCCGCTCCGGGTGGTGGTCGTCACGACGTTCGACGTCGACGAGTACGTCTACGGGGCGCTCCGCGGCGGCGCCGTCGGCTTCATCCTGAAGGATGCCGGCCCGGCGCTGCTCGTCGAGGCGGTCCGGGCGGCGCACGCGGGCGATGCGCTGGTCTCGCCGTCGGTCACGGTGCGGCTCCTGCGGCACCTGACCGGCGCGACCCGGCCGGAGAGCGGGCCGGACGGCGCCCTCGC
>NZ_JBHXBG010000301.1:0-2794 GCF_042726755.1 Promicromonospora sp. NPDC060271
GTACCTCGAGGTACCGACCACCTGACATTCTGCCGACCGTCGCGCCGGCTTACCTCAGCCGCGGGTGATCGTGGCCGTTCCCGAGACGGTGTTGGTCGAGATGTACGCCGCCGCGCCCGGCTCCGCGTGGTCGACGACGACGGTGCGCTGCGCGCTGGACGTCGCCTGTGTCCCGTCGATGACCACCTTGCCCGTGACGCTGCGCGCACGGAGGTTGACCGGGGACCCGGCGTCGAGCTGCACGGCTGCCGGGCCGGAGACGGTCTTGGCGTTGACGAGCGGCGTGGTGCCGATGGCGGTGACGTCCACCGCACCGGACACCGTCTGGACGGACACCCGGCCGAGGGCGCCCACCACGGACGCCGCTCCGGAGACCGTCGAGACCGATACGTCGCCCGCGTGCTCGGCGACGGTGACCGCGCCCGTGCCCGACTTGGCGGTCACGGACCCGGTGGTGCCGGTCACGGTGATGGCGCCGCCCGCGGTCTTGACGTTGACGCCGGACCGCGACCCGGTCACGACGACCTCGGCGCCGACCGTTGCGACGTCCACCACCGACGTGGCGGGCACAGTCACCCTGACGACTGCAGCGTCCTGGTCCTTGAGCCCGCGGAAGCGGTCCACGAAGCCCTCGAGCCCCGGGAAGTCGTAGGCGACCCGGAGGTTGCCGTGCTCGGCGAGGACCTGCAGCGGCCGCGCCGATACCTCGATCACTTCGACGAGGGCGCCGGACGTGCGGTTCGGGTCGGCCACGATCTCCGCCCGGCCGTTCGTCAGGCGGACGATCAGGGTCGAGGCGCCGCCGACCTCGATGGTCTGCGGGGCGGCCACGCTCCAGGACTCGGTGGTCATCGCTGTGCTCCGTTCATTGGGGAAAGCTGCTGGGGAGGTTGCTGTGGAGTTCGGATGGCATTCATGGGTTTCGGTCCGCACGACGCGGCGGAGAGGTCGTGCTGTGCGGCAGCGTCCCACGGATCGCGGAACGTGCCGAGTCGAGAACTGTGCGGAGCGTCTCCACGGTCAGCGCGGACACCGTACCGGCGACGTCCGCCTCGCGCAGATCGGCCAGGACGTCGTTGCGGAACCGCTGCAGGACCGCCTCGGCGTCGTGCCGCAGGGAGTTGGACTGCGTGCGGCGCGGGTCGGGCGCGGCACCCGGGCGCGGCCGGGTGCGGACCTCCTGCGCGGCCGCGGCGAGCTCGGCCCGCAGGCCTCGCATCGTGTCGCGGACGTCGGCCCGCACCTCGTCCGCCAGGCTGCGCACCGTCTCGGCCACGCTGCGCTCCAGCCGTCTGACGTCCTCGAGACGTGCGTCGATCTCCGCGCGGCCGGCCGGGGTGAGCTCGTAGGTGGCCTTGCGGCCGGCTCCTGGCGAGCCCGGCCCGCCGGCCCCGTACCCGGCGCCCGGCACGGAACGGCGCACCAGGCCCTCCTCCTCGAGCCGGGCCAGGCGCGGGTAGATGGTCCCGGCGCTGGGGCGGTAGGTACCGCCGAAGCGCCGGGTGAGCTCGGTGATGAGCTCGTACCCGTGCCGGGGCCCGTCCAGGAGCAGCACCAGGAGGTACAGCCGCAGCTCCCCGTGGGCGAACACCGGAGGCACTACAGCTCCACGGGCGACTGGTCCGCTGGCACGGTGCCGGAAGGAGCGTCGGCGACCGCGTCCTGCGGTCCGCCGATCACCGTGACGTCACCGGAGACACCGGTCACCCGCAGGTGCATGACGCCGGGGCCCGCCGACCGGTCGCCGCCGACGACCTTCGAACCACCGCCGCCGGTGAACTGCAGGCCGCCCAGGGTCACCCGCCCGCTGACGCTCTGCACCGAGACCTCGACGGCCCGTTCGTCCGGCACCCGCAGGAGCATGTTCCCGGACACGGTGTTGACCCGGACGGAGTACGGCTGGTCGACCAGGTCGAACGTCACGTCCCCGGACACCGAGGACGACGTGACCGAGTCGGCGGACGCGCTCACGACGACGTCGGCGGACACGGTGTTGCTCGTGACGTCACCGACATGGTCGCGGACCGTCACCTCGCCGGAGACGGTGTTCAGCTTGAGGTCGCCTGCCGTGCGGGAGACCAGCAGCGACCCGGAGACGGTGGACGCCGAGGCGCCCGCCGTCGTACCCGCGAGCAGGCCCTCGCCGCGGACCGTGCCGAGCCGCACCGCGGTCCCTGCCGGTACCGCCACGTGGATGTCGGCGCGGGCCTTTCCGCCGAAGTCGGCGAACCGCTTCATGAACGAGCCCCAGCCGGACAGCCCGCTCTCGTGCCCGATCACCAGGCGCCCCGCCTCGAGGCGCACCTCGAGGGAGCGGCCCTCCACCGAGTGCACCTCGACCCGGACAACCGGCTCGTCGTGCGCCACGATGTCGAGCCTGCCGTCGACCACATGGGCGTCGACGCTGGTCACGCCGTCCAGCTCGATGGTCTGTGGACCGGTGACGGTCCAGCTGTCTGCGCTCATGGGTTCCTCCGGTGTCGTGACTGGCTGGGACCGCCGCTGGCTCAACGCGATATATCTCGTCTTCGCCAGTCACGATATATCGCGTCCGTTCGTCCGGCAACCCCTTTGCGGCCGGACAACCCCACGATCTGTGGGATCATGGACCCATTCAGTCCGTCACCTGTCAGGAGACACCCATGAGCAAGCGCGGTCGTAAGCGCCGTAGCCGCAAGGGCTCGGCCGCCAACCACGGCAAGCGTCCCAACGCCTGAGCCGGCTCGAGCGTCCGTCAGGACGGTGAGCCGCCCAGCCGCTGGGCATGACGAAGGGCCGGGACCCCATGGGGTCC
>NZ_JBHXBG010000302.1:0-2694 GCF_042726755.1 Promicromonospora sp. NPDC060271
GAGATCGGTCGATCAACCGACCGATCTCAGCGCAAGGGACCGAAGCCGCGGAAGGGGGCGGCGCAGCCTCCCGGCGGACCCGCGGGCGGTTCAGAGCTCGTAGGTGGCAACCAGCGGGGCGTGGTCGCTCCAGCGCTCCGCGTAGGTGGGCGCGCGGTCGACCTCGATCTTGCGGCACGCGCCCGCGAGCGCCGGGTTCGCGAGCTGGTAGTCGATGCGCCAGCCGGAGTCGTTGTCGAACGCCGCACCACGCCACGACCACCACGTGTACGGACCGGGGCCGTCGCCCGCGTGCACCCGCCCGAGGTCGGCCCAGCCGTGCTCGTCGAGCCAGCGGGTCACGTAGGCCCGCTCCTCGGGCAGGAAGCCCGCGCTCTTCAGGTTGCCCTTCCAGTTCTTGATGTCCACGTTCTGGTGGGCGATGTTGAGGTCGCCCGCCACCACTGCCGGGGCCTGCGCCGTCGAGAGCTCCGCCAGGCGCGCCGTGACCTTCTCCAGGTAGGCGTACTTGGCCACCATCGTGTGTTCCTGGCCCGGGTTCGTGGACCCGGAGTGCAGGTAGGCGGAGACGGCGGTGAACGTCCCGCCGTCGGGCAGCTCGATGTCCGCCTCGATCCAGCGGCCGGTGTCGCCGCCGGCCTCGACCTCGCCGTCCGGCCCGTAGGCGGCCAGGCCGGTGCGCACCTCGCCGAGCGGCAGCCGGGACGCGACGAGCACCCCGGCGCGCCCCTTGACCTCGCACTCGGTGTGCGCGACGTGCCAGCCGTCGAGCAGCTCGCGGACCACCTTGTCGGGGGCGCGCACCTCCTGCAGCAGCAGCACGTCAGGCGTTCGGGTGGTGATCCACGAGTCCATGCCGCGGCGGACGGCGGCACGGATCCCGTTGACATTGGCTGTGGCGACGATCAGAGGCACCCGGGAAGCGTAGCTGGCGCCTCTGACATCGGCTGTCGCCCCGCCAGATCAGGCCCCGTCGTACGCCGCCTGCAGCGCGGCGACGTCGATCTTGCCCATCTTGAGCATCGCGTTCATCGTGGCGATCTCGGCCGGGGTCGAGTAGGTGCCCGACAGCCGCTCGAGCTCCTTGGGGATGACCTGCCACGAGACTCCGAACTTGTCCTTGCACCAGCCGCAGGCGCCGGGCTCACCACCGTCGGCGGTCAGGAGGTCCCAGTAGTGGTCGACCTCCTCCTGGCCCTCGACGGACAGGTAGAACGAGAACGACTCGTTCAGCGTGAAGTGCGGGCCTGCGTTCAGCCCGGTCACGGGAAGCCCGCCCACCGTGAACTCGACGACGAAGTCGGTGCCCGGCTCGGCGCCTGGCGCGTCCTTGGGCGCCTTGACGACGTTGTCCACCGACGAGCCGGGGATGTGCTCCGCGTAGAACGCGGCCGCCTCGCCGGCCTTGTTGTTCCCGAACCAGAGATGCGCTCGAACGGTGGCCATCGTGTCCTCCAGGGTTGGGGGACCGTCGTCGGCCCCTTCACCTGCTCCGACCCGGCGACCGCCGAAAACTCATCGCACCGCGGCCTCGTCGACGGCGACGTGCCCGTCCAGCACGAGCTGCCCGACCATCTCGCCGAGCCGCATGGTGCCCGGCTGCCCGTCCAGCGCGGCCCGTGCGCGTGCCGTGAGCTCGGTCCGGCAGGCCGCCACCTCCGGCGGATCGGTCACCGTGAAGAGCCACAGCGCGAGCAGCGGACGCGCGTTCATCCACGCCGCCGCGGCGTGGGCACGCGCGGGACCCGGCTCGTGCCCGCCCACCGCGTCGAGCAGCTCCTGACTCGCCTCCTTGTGCGCCGCGGCCAGCAGCGACCCTCGCCCGCCGAAGTACGTGTACACGCACATCGTGGACCGTCCGGAGGCCTCGGCGAGCCGGCGCACGGACAGGTTGGTACCGCCGTCGGACCCGATGAGTTCCAGCGTGCCCGTCAGGAGGCGCCGGGTAACGGTCGGGGAACTTTCCGCAGCAGCGCTGGACCGTGGCATGCGAACACCCTATAACGGTCGTTATGAATAACACTCGTTATGAGCAGGCATGGTTCCTCCGCACCGCCGGGATCGCCGGCGCCGTCACGGCCGTGGTCCTGCTGGTGAACACCGCCAAACGGATCGGTCTCCTGCCCACGACCGATCTCACCCAGCTCGTCGCGCCCGTGGCGCAGCTCGCGGGGATCGTCCTGGTCCTCGGGCTGCTCGGCCGGTCGCGCGGACCGAGCGCCCTCCGGCTGGGCGCGGTCGTCGCGAACGTCGTCGTGTTCGCCGGTCTCGTCGGCGTCGAGGTCGTCATCAACCTCGTCTTCGCGCACCTGGACCCGACGACGATCGCCGCCCTCCGCGCCGGTCCGCTCGGCGTGGCCTTCACGATCGCCTCCCTGGCGTTCCTCGCCGGGTCGGTCCTGCTCGTTGTCGCCCTCTGGCGGGAGGCGCCCCGATGGGCTCTGCTCATGTACGGCGCGGGCGCGATACCCGTCGCGCTACGGGCGTTCGTCCCCGAGGCCGTGCTCCAGGCGGGGCTGATCGTGCTGGCGGCGGGCGTCGCCGGCCTCGCACTCAGCCTGCTGGCTCCTGCGCGGCAGGCGGCGACCGCCTGAGCCGGCCGACCATGCGGTTGCTGCCAAGGACGCGCGGTTCTTGGCCGCGACCGCCTGCTGATCCCCGGCCGGGTCCGGCGGCGTGCGGCCGGTCCCACGC
>NZ_JBHXBG010000303.1:0-2662 GCF_042726755.1 Promicromonospora sp. NPDC060271
GTCCGGGTCTCCGTGGCGACACCAGGGAGACCCGGACAGGCGCTCTACTTCGGCAGTCGGGTCTTCGCGGCCACGACCCGGGCCGCCGCCGCGTCCACCTTCGCGGCGAAGTCCGGGTCGTCCCGCGCGGTACTGATCAGGGCGTCCACCATCGCCGGTGCGACCGACGGCTGCGCCGAGGCGAGCACCAGGTCCACCCCGGCGTCCACCGCGCGGACCGCACGCTCGCCCGGCGGCACGCTCGCGACCTGCACCGCCGCCGAAAGGTCGTCGGAGATGATGACGCCGTCGAACCCGAGCTCGCGCACCATGCCCACCACGGTGGGGCTGAACACGGCGGGGGTGTCGGGATCGATCCGCGAGTAGATCGCCGACGACATCATGACCAGCCCTGATCCTGCCTCGATCCCGGCCTGGAACACGGCGACCGACGCGGCGTCCGGACCCGTGACCTCATCGGTCACCCCCGCCGTGTCGTCGGTGTTGCCCGCGACCCGGCCCAGCCCGGGGAAGTGCTTGATCGAGGTCTGGACACCCGCATCGCGCTGGCCCTGCGCGAACGCGTTCCCGTGCGTGATGACGGACCGGGCGGTGTACCCGTAGTTCCGGCCGAAGAAACCGATGGGCGCGTTCAACGACGCCGCGGCCTGCGGCACGAGGTCCAGCACCGGCGCGAGGTTGAGGTTCACGCCCGCGGCGACGAGCTCGTCACCCCAGACCGCTGACCGCTCCCGCAGGTCGGTCGCCCCGAGCGTGGCCTGGTCCAGCGCGCTCGGGATGTCGCTGAAGCCAGGACCGCGCAGCACCTGCACCGCGCCGCCCTCCTGGTCGGTGGCCACGAAGAGGGGCTCCCGTTCCCGGGCCGCAGCGTCGACGGCGGCGTCCACCAGGTTCTTCACCGGCTGCCGGCCCGCCTTGGTTCGGCCGTGCAGGAACACCCCGCCGATCTGGCTGTCGCGGAGCATGTCGAACGTCGGCTGGAACGGGCCGGCGACCGGCAGCCCGACCATGAGGATCTGACCGACCTTCTCCTCGAGGGTCCAGCCGTCCACCAGCGAGAGGTCGGGCTCGCCCGGTGTGGGCTCCGGTGTGGGCTCCGGCGTAGGCCGCGCGGTCGGCGTAGGCCGCGCCGTCGGGGTGGCACTGGTCGTCGGCTCCCCCGGCGACGCGCTGCTCGGCGCAGGGCTCGGCTGCGCATCCGGCTGGGCGGGTCCGGGGAGCGACGTCGGATCAGGCTCCCCCGGCAGACCGGAGCAGCCGGCGGCCAGGACCGCCAGCGTGAGAACCGCGGCGACGACGCGCGGGCGAAAACGGGTCATGGGCCTCAGTCTCACCCCGTCAGGCGAACCGCGTGCGACGAGCGGCCCGCACCGGTCCGCTCACACTGCGGCGACGAGCGCCCGCACGAACCCGTCGACGTCCGCCGCCGTGGTGTCCCACGCGCACATCCAGCGGACCTCCACGCGGTCCGCGGTCTCGCCCGGCGCCCAGTCGTAGAACCGTGCGTAGGCGCGCAACCGGTCGGCCGCGGCGCGCGGCAACGTGGCGAACACGACGTTCGCTTCAGTAGGACAGGTGATGCGGACTGGGCCCGGCCGGTCGCCGGTGCCGCCCGATGACCACGCACCTGCTGCCAGGATCTGCTGCTCCCTGGCAGCAGGTGCATGGTCATCTCGGTGACGGCCGGTCAGCCCTGCCGCCTCGATCCCCGCCCGCAGGCGCGTGGCCATCCCGTTCGAGTGCGCCGCGTTCCGCAGCCACAGCGGCGCATCCTCACCCGTGCCCGACGTCGGCGTCCCTGGCTCGCCGAGCAGGGCGAGCAGCTGCGCCGACACGTACCGGGTCTTCGACGCGAGCTGCATCGTGGCCTTGCGCAGGTACGGGACGGCCTCGCCCAGGTCGGTCCGTGCGCCGGCCGCGTCGCCGCCGTCGGACAGCACCACCACCGCCTCGCCCAGCATGCCGCCGTTCTTCGCGGCCCCGAAGGACAGGACGTCGACGCCGACGTCGGTGGTGATCTCCCGCAGCCCGACGCCGAGCGTCGCCGCCGCGTTCGCGAGGCGCGACCCGTCGACGTGCACCCGCAGGCCCGCCGCGTGGGCGGTGTCGGCGAGGAGCTTCAGGTCGGGAGGCGAGTAGACGGTGCCGAGCTCGGTGACCTGGGTGAGGCTCAGGACCGCGGGCTGGGCGCGGTGGACGTTGCCGAGGTCGCCTGCGAAGCGGTCCACCGCGTCGGGCCCGATGCGGCCCGCCACGCTCGGTGCCGACAGGATCTTGAGGCCGCCGACACGCTCCGGGGCGCCGTTCTCGTCCGTGTGGACGTGCGCGACGTCGCTCGCGATCACGGCGCCCCAGCGCGGTGCGGCGGCCATGAGGCTGATGACGTTCGCACCGGTGCCGTTCAGCACGGGGAAGATGCGGGCGCGGTCGCCGAACACCTCGGCTGCCCGGTCCTGGAGGCGGGCGGACACGGGATCGTCGCCGTAGGACACGGCGGGACCGGCGTTCGCCGCGACGATCGCGGCCATGACCTCGGGGTGGACGGGGGCGTAGTTGTCAGAGGCGAACTGCTGCACCCGGCCATTCTCCTCCCGTCACCGAAGTAGGTCCGCGAAGTAGAGCGCCTGTCCTGGTCTCCCGGCAACACCGGGGAGGCTCGGAC
>NZ_JBHXBG010000304.1:0-2551 GCF_042726755.1 Promicromonospora sp. NPDC060271
GTCAGTCAACCGACCGATCTCACGGCAACCGACCGAAGTCATCTCGGCGACCGCGCAAGGGACCGAACTCATGGCCCGCCCAGCAGCCCGACGACGCCGGGAGCGAGCCACCCACGTCGGCGGTCCGCTGCGGGCTACCCGCGAGGTGAGCCACGAACCGGGCAGCGCCGGGTGCACCCAGGCCTTCCCCGCACCCAGGCATCCCCCGCAGTCGCCAACCCAGCAGCCGCCAACCCAGCAGTCGCCGGCCCAGCAGTCGCCAACCCCGCACCAGCTCCCTGGTCAGCCCTGCCGGCCAGCCGACCACCCTGCACATTGATCAAACCAATCACCCGAGCCAACCCTCACCGTCTTGACCGTCACGGCCTCCGTCCGTAGATTGCTGGCAGTTCATCTGATGTTTGGGAAAGGGCGGGCATGGCCACGATCACAGGGGTCCGGGTAGAGGACGTGCGGTTCCCGACGTCCGTCACCGCCGACGGTTCCGACGCGATGAACAAGGACGGCGACTACTCGGCCGCCTACGTGGTGCTCGAGACGGACGCGCCGGACCCGGGCGACCCCGGCCGCACGCTCGGCGGTCACGGGCTGACGTTCACCATCGGCCGGGGCAACGACATCGTCGCCGAGGCCGCGCGCCAGCAGGCGGCGGCCCTCGTGGGCCGGGACGTCGACGAGCTCGCCGCCGACATGGGCGCGCTGTACGGGGAGCTGACGTCCGACAGCCAGATGCGCTGGCTCGGGCCCGAGAAGGGTGTGGTGCACCTGTCGCTGGCCGCCGTGCTCAACGCGGCCTGGGACCTGGTCGCACGCCGCGCGGGCAAGCCCCTGTGGCGCGTGCTGGTCGACATGACGCCGGAGGAGCTCGTCGACGTCGCCGACCTCCGCTACCTCTCCGACGCGCTCACTCGCGAGGACGCCCTCGAGATCCTCCGCGAGCGCGAGGGCACCAAGCAGGAGCGGATCGCCCACCTGGAGCAGACCGGCTACCCGGTGTACACGACGTCGGCCGGGTGGCTCGGCTACAGCGACGCCAAGCTCCGGCGGCTCTGCCAGGAGGCCGTGGACGCCGGGTACCAGCACGTGAAGCTCAAGGTCGGGGCGAGCCTCGACGAGGACGTCCGCCGGCTCGCGATCGCGCGGGAGGTGCTGGGCCCGGACCGCGCGCTGATGATCGACGCCAACCAGGTCTGGGACGTGCCGCAGGCGATCGAGTGGATGCGGGAGCTGGCCAGGTTCGACCCGCTGTGGATCGAGGAGCCCACGTCGCCGGACGACATCCTCGGCCACGCCGCCGTCCGCCGCGCCGTCGCGCCGGTCGGGGTGGCGACGGGCGAGCACTGCCACAACCGCGTGATGTTCAAGCAGCTCTTCCAGGCCGAGGCGATCGACTACTGCCAGCTCGACACCGGGCGGCTCGCGAGCATCAACGAGATAGTCGCCGTGCTGCTGCTGGCGGCGAAGTTCGGGGTGCCGGTGTGCCCGCACGCTGGCGGCGTCGGCCTGTGCGAGATGGTGCAGCACGTCTCCGTGCTGGACTACGTGGCGATCGGCGGGGACCTCGACGGCCGCGTGACCGAGTACGTGGACCACCTGCACGAGCACTTCACGGACCCGTGCGTCGTCGCGGACAAGGGCGCCGGCTCCGCCTACGTGCTGCCGTCCCGGCCGGGCTACTCCACGCAGATGTACGAGGACTCCCTCGACCGGTTCAGGTTCCCGGGCGGGACGTACTGGGCGGGCGACAGTTCTGTGCGCGACGCCTCCGTGCGCGATACTTCCGAGCATGTCCCGCACTGACGAGGTAGTCGACGGCATCCGCAGGATGATCCTCGACGGACAGCTCCGGCCCGGCGACCGGCTGCCCGTCGAGAAGGACCTGGCCGACGCCCTCCAGGTCTCCCGCGGCTCGCTCCGGGAGGGCGTCCGCGCCCTGTCGATGCTCGGCGTCGTGCACACCCGGCAGGGCGACGGCACGTACGTCACCAGCCTCGATCCCGCCCGGCTGCTCTCCCCCATGGCGATGGTCCTCGACCTGCAGGACGACGGCGCCATGCCCGCCTTCCACAGCGTGCGCCGCGTGCTGGAGACGGAGGCGGCGGGGCTGGCCGCCGTCCGCATGACCGACGCAGCGGTGGCCGAGGCGCGCGCGATCCTCGACCGGGTCCCGGAGACCATGCACGGTACGTCGGTGGACCACGACAGGTTCATCGAGATCGACATCGCGTTCCACCGCGTCATCGCGGCGCACTCCGGCAACCCGGTGCTGGAGGCGCTCATCGAGTCGTTCGCCGGCCGCACCGTCCGGGCGAGGCTGTGGCGCGGCCTGCACACCGAGGGCATCGAGGAGCGCACGCACGCCGAGCACGAGGCCATCTGGCGTGCGCTCGCCGCGCGGGACCCCGAGGCGGCCCGCATCCGGATGGCGGCCCATCTCCTGGGCGTCGAGGACTCGCTCCCGAAGCCGGAGAACCTGGACGAGGTCCCCTGACCTGTCAGACGACCGGCGACGTGTCAGACGTACAGGTCACCTGAGTGGCCTGTACGTCTG
>NZ_JBHXBG010000305.1:0-2484 GCF_042726755.1 Promicromonospora sp. NPDC060271
GCCTCGCTCACGGGCCCCAGGGGGCCCTCCGCTACGGTTTGACGGCGGCGCCGAGATGTTGCCGCACCCCGACCTCGTTCGTGCCGACGCGACTACGCGGGTGCGGGGTAACGCGGGCTAGACGTGGGTCGGGTCGAAGAGGGCGCTGACCGACTCGCCGCTGTGGATGCGGCGCACCGCTTCGGCGAACGCCGGCGCGACGCTGATCACCGTCAGCTTGTCGTGCGCGAGCAGCCCGGTCGACGGCACCGTGTTGGTGGTGACGATCTCGACCACGTCGGGGTCGGCAGCGATGCGGTGGACGGCGTCGTTGGCGAAGATCCCGTGCGTGCAGGCGATGCGCACGCTGCGCGCGCCGTGCTCGCGGAGCAGGTCCAGGATGGCGATGATCGTGGACCCGTTGGCGATCTCGTCGTCGAGCACGATGATGTCGCGGCCGGTGACGTCGCCGATCAGGGACGTGATCTCGACCCGGTCGCCGTCGAAGCGTTCCTTCGCGGCCGCCGCGACCGGGATACCCAGCATCTTGGCGAACGCCGACGCGCTCTTCGCGTTGCCGAGGTCGGGGGAGACCACCGTGGCCTTGGAGAGGTCGCTCGGCAGGAAGTGCGCCGCGAGCTCGCGGAGCGCGTTGAGCTGATCGGTCGGCACCCGGAAGAACGCCTGCACCTGCGGTGCGTGCAGCGTCATCGTGAGGATGCGGTTCACGCCTGCCGTCTCCAGCAGGTCCGCGACGAGGCGGCCGCCGACCGAGATACGCGGAGCGTCCTTCTTGTCCGAGCGTGCGTACGCGAAGTGCGGGATGACGGCGGTGATCCGGCCGGCCGACGCGCCCTTGGCGGCGTCGATCATCAGCAGGAGCTCCATCAGGTTCTCCTGCGTGGGGCGCGCCACGGGCTGCACCAGGTAGACGTCGCGCTCGCGACAGTTCTCCAGGAGCTGGACCTGGAGGCAGTCGTTGGCGAAGCGCTGGATGTTGACGGGGCTCAGCGCGACATCGAGATCAGCGCACATCTCGCGAGCGAAGCGCTGACCCCCGGTACCTGCGAAGACCCGTACCTCGGCCATGGCTGGAAGTCTACGGAACGTCAGGCCGACGTGCCCAGCAGCAAGACGGCATCATGTGGTGGGTGAGCCTCACCGACTGGCAGACCTGGGAACCGTTCGTCGACGCGCTGCGTCGCTCCGCTCCGCCCGGGACCGACGTGAGCGAGTTCGTCGGGACCGTCGGCCGCGGCGCGTGGCAGGGCACCTATCTGGACGACGGCGACGCCGAGCTCCGCCGCGCCCATCACCGCAAGCTCGCGCGCGAGGCAGCCCGGACCGGCGACCGCGGTCCGAAGGCAGACCTCGACGACGCACTGCGCGCCCTCGCCGAGCTCACGCCGGACGCCGAGCAGGTCGTGCGGGTAGTGGCCGCCGGTCGCCCCGACGGAGATGTCGTAGAGCTCGTCGCGCTGCCCCCGGCCGTCGTGTCGGGGCCGAGCACGCCGATCCTCGAGGTCGTGCTGGAGCCGGGGGCGCTCCCGGCGCAGTACCTCGCGACGATAGTGCCGCCGTCGGACGCCACCGTCGCGCCGTCGGCCGAGCCGGATGCCGTGGCGCGCGTGATCGCCGAGCGGATGCCCGACGCCGTCGGCGCGTCACCCGACGAGCTGGCCGCCGCCGAAGCGAACCTGCCCGCGGGATCGCACCTGCCCGACGAGGTGCGCGCGCTGTACGCGTCAGCGGGTTCGGGCGACCTGAGGCTCACGCCCGAGGAGGACCAGTTCGGCGGGTTCGAGATAGTGCCGCTGGTCGGCAGCCTGCTCCGGGAGGCGTTCCTGCCCGCCGCACGCTTCGGTACCTGGACCGCCGACATCGGCACGTTCGCGCCCGAGGATCCGTCGGGCAGGGTGCAGCCGGTGATCGGCTCGCCGCTCTGGTTCCCCGTGGGGACCGACGGCGCCGGGAACGTCTACGCGGCAGATCTCGCACCGGGTGCGAACGGGCACGTCGGGCAGATCCTGCTGCTCGACCACGAGATGCGCGCCGGGGCGGTGTACCGGGCGGAGAGCTTGGCGGCACTGCTCGTCGGGCGGGCGGCGAGCCCGACGGAGCCACGGCGCGAGGTGGAGCGGCCCGAGGAGGTGCGCGGGGCGAGCCCGGCGGAACCGGGTCTCGACGGGCTCGACCGGCCGGGGGTGGAGTTCCTGAACCTCGACCCGGCAGGCTGGAGCGAGCGGCTCGATGCCGGGACGGTGCCGGACACGCTCAAGGCCGCCGGCCTCGTCCCCGACCCGGCCCGTCCGCCGGCCCTCACCGAGTCGATCTCGACCGCGAACCGGCTGCTCGGCCTGCGCGGTCTTGGGCTCATCGAGGTCACCCGCCTGACCCGCCCCGCTGACCAGAAGCGCGAGGGTCTGCTCGGGCGGATCTTCGGCCGGTAGACGAGAACGACTTCGGTCCGTTGCTTTGAGATCGGTCAATCAACCGACCGATCTC
>NZ_JBHXBG010000306.1:0-2384 GCF_042726755.1 Promicromonospora sp. NPDC060271
GTTCCTGATGTGCGCCCGGAGGGATTCGAACCCCCAACCTTCTGATCCGTAGTCAGATGCTCTATCCGTTGAGCTACGGGCGCTGGTCGTACTGCTTGCTAACTGCCTGCCGTTCACACCGGCCGACCGACGAGAACACTACCGCCTGTTCGGCGCAGGCCCAAACTCAAACCCACGATTCCCGAGGAGAACTCTGTCACAGCCCTCCGGAGGGTTCGGCCGCCGGCTGAGCCGACGTTCCGAGGCCTTCCACAGAAAAGGCCCCGGGCGTCACGCGCGGCCGGGACCTTCCTGGCGGAGACGGAGGGATTTGAACCCTCGAACGGGTTGCCCCGTTACCACCTTAGCAGGGTGGCGCACTAGACCTGACTATGCGACGTCTCCTCGCGGCGGCCCTGCTCAGGCCGGGCCATGCCGCGCGGCCCAGGCTACCTGCCGTACGGCGAACTGAGCAAAGCGGAGGAGCCGGCGGCGCCCCGATCGGCCTCGCATCGCCGTCATACCGCCGATTTTTTCATGTGAACATGTTGCCGGCCGAGACCGGTGGAGGCCCCCCGGACGGCCGCCCGCCGCCCGGGGTCCACGTATTTCACACCGCATCAATAGCGAGTACATTCGCGGGCATGGACTACGACGTCTTGGTGATCGGGTCGGGCTTCGGTGGCAGCGTGGCCGCCCTCCGCCTCACCGAAAAGGGCTACCGCGTCGGTGTGCTCGAGGCCGGCCGGAGGTTCGAGGACCACGAGTTCGCCGAGAACTCCTGGCACCTCAGGCAGTTCCTGTGGGCACCGGCACTGGGCTGCTACGGGATCCAGCGGGTCCGGCTGCTGCGCAACGTGCTCTGCCTGACGGGCGCAGGCGTGGGCGGCGGCTCCCTGGTCTACGCCAACACGCTCTACCGTCCGCTCGACCCGTTCTACACCGACCCCGCGTGGTCCCACATCACCGACTGGAAGACCGAGCTCGCGCCCTACTACGACCAGGCGGAGCGCATGCTCGGCGTCGTCGGGTACCACGGCCGGTCCCCTGCCGACGAGATCATCCGGAGCGTCGCCGAGGACATGGGCGTCGGCCACACGTTCCGCCCCACCCGCGTAGGCGTGTACTTCGGGCCCGGTGGCGCCGAAGCCCCGTCTCCGGGGCAGTCCGCCCCCGACCCGTACTTCGGCGGCGTCGGACCGGAACGCACGGGCTGCACCGAGTGCGGCGAGTGCATGACCGGCTGCCGCCACGGCGCCAAGAACACCCTGGTCAAGAACTACCTCTACCTCGCGGAGCGCGCGGGTGCCGAGGTGCACCCGCTCACCACCGCCCACGGCGTACGCCAGCTGCCCGACGGCGGCTACGAGATACGCACCCACCGCACCGGCAGGAGATGGGCGGGCGAGCGCACCTTCACCGCGCGGCAGGTGGTCCTCGGAGCCGGCACGCTCGGCACACAACGGCTCCTGCATGCCATGAAGGACTCGGGCACGCTGCCCCGGCTGTCCGAGCGGCTCGGACACCTCACGCGGACCAACTCCGAGGCACTGCTCGGCGCGATGACGCACAAGGTCGGCACGACGGACTACTCACGTGGCGTCGCGATCACGTCGTCGTTCTACCCGAACGAGAGCACCCACATCGAGCCGGTGCGCTACGGCCACGGTTCCAACGTCATGGCCGCGCTGCAGCACATCCTCGTCGACGGCGGACCGTTCCGGTTCGCCCGCTGGATCGGCGAGCTGGGCAAGAACCTGAAGTGGCTGCCCGTGCTGATGGACTGGCGCCGCTGGTCCGAGCGGACCGTCATCGCGCTGGTCATGCAGGCCCACGACAACTCCCTGGTCACCCTCACCAGGTGGTCGCCGTTCGGCCGGTTCATGACGTCGAAGCAGGGCACTGGCGCACCGAACCCCAGCTGGATCCCGGAAGGGCACGAAGCGGTACGCCGCATGGCCGACAAGCTGGGCGACGGCGATGTCGAGGGCGTCGCAGGCGGCACCATCGGCGATCCGTTCAACATCCCGCTGACGGCGCACATCCTCGGCGGCTGTGCGATCGGGGCCGACGCCGGGAGCGGCGTCGTCGACCCCTATCTGCGCGTGTTCGGCCATGACGGCCTGCACGTCATGGACGGGTCGGCGGTGACGGCGAACCTGGGCGTGAACCCGTCGCTCACGATCACGGCTCAGGCCGAGCGCGCCTGCGCGCTGTGGCCCAACGCGGGCGAGCCGGACGCCCGTCCGGCCCTGGGATCGGCGTACGTGCCGGTGGAGCCGGTGCGCCCTGCCGCACCGGTCGTGCCCGAGGCGGCGCCTGCGGCGCTGCGCCTGCCCATCGTTGGCATCAGCTAGCAGATCGTGAAGTAGAGCGCCTGTCCGGCTCTCCCACAGGTTGACCTG
>NZ_JBHXBG010000307.1:0-2364 GCF_042726755.1 Promicromonospora sp. NPDC060271
TTTGTGTGCGCGGTGGGGGGGTTTTTGTGGGGGGGTTCTTTTTCGTTGTTACATTCTACCCACTTTACTCCTCCAACCCGACCGAAGTCACCTGTCCGGACGTGCAACGGACCGATCTCATCCGTGCGGGTGACAATGGTGGTGTGAGCGAGTCCGTGAACCAGCCGTTCGAGCCGGCGTCCTCGGCTGACTCGGCAGCGACTGCCGACCTGGTGGTGCCGGGCGGTACCGGTCCGACGCCGCCCGCCGACCTGGTGCCGGGTGCCGTCGACGCGACAGCCAGGGGCGCCGTCCCGCGGCGACGCGGGCCTCGGCGGGCCGTACGGCGCGGGACCGAACGTGAGGCGGTGCTCGGCGTGAGCGCCGACGAGCGGCCGGCGGGCTGGAGCGAAGGAGCCGACGGCGGAGGTGCGGCCGGCGCCGGCCAGGACTCGAACGACGAGCAGCTCCGCCGGGACGTCCCGCCGCACTGGGGCTGACCACTTCGGCGGCGCCACGGACGCCGCTACCCCTGAGTCGAGAACGGGGTTGTGCTCGCAGCACGTTCGCTCCGGAACACAACCCCGTTCTCAAGAACCCCGCAGACGCGGTGGCAAGTGTCTAGTTGGACTGCGACGGCGACTGCGCGCCCGACTGCGCGCGCAGCAGGTCGCGGATCTCGGTGAGCAGCACGACCTCCTCCGCCGCGGCCTCCTCGACGACCTCTTCCGAGGTCTTGCGCAGGGACTTCAGCTTGTTGATCGGAACGACGACGAAGAAGTAGATCGCCGCAGCAACGATGAGGAAGTTGAGCAACGCCTGGAGGAACAGGCCGATGCTGAATTCGGCATTGTTGAGCGTGAAGTGGCCCACGTCGGAGATGTCCGGCTGGCCGAAGACAGCGGCGATCAGCGGGTTGATGATGCCGTTGAGCAGTCCGGTGACGACCGCGGTGAAGGCGGTGCCGATCGCGATACCTACCGCGAGGTCGATCACATTGCCGCGAGCGATGAAGTCTTTGAAGCCGGTGAGCAGGTCGCGCATGAATTCCCCTGGATCTCGCTAAAGTCGGTGTGGTCAGGCGACGGCCGGACCTCGAAGGGAATTGTGGTGGAAAATCCCCTTCACCGCATGCTGGACAGCGCGTTCGGCCAAAGGTAGTGCCGGTCCGGATGCAGGGCCGGGTCTTCGCCGTACCGCCCTACGGCACCAGCACCGCCGTCACCGCGCCCCAGCCCGAGATTGCCGACAGCTCCGGCGCGTCCGCAGGGGTCACCGCGACGAGCGTGACCGGGCGGTCGCCGTCCGCTGCCGGGCCCAGCAGCCCGCCCGCGGCCTCCGGCTCACGTCCGGCGGGGACGGGCAGCACCAGGGCGCGGCGTGCGAGGTACCGGGGTGCTCCGTCCGGTTCGCCGCCCGACGTCGTCCCGGCCAGCAGGTCGATCCGGTCGCCGGGGCGCAGGAGGGCGGCGACGGCGTCGTCGGACAGGCGGACCGGGACCACGACGGTGCCGTGCGGGGCGGCGGCGGAGACGCCGTCGTCGGACACGAGGGTGGTGTGCAGCGGGGCGCCCGCCGGCAGCCCGACGACCACCGAGCGGCCCAGCAGGCCGTGCACGGTCGGCAGGGTCCCGGGCGGGGCGAGGTCGGCGGCGACGGAACGCACGACGACGTCGTCCCGGGTGAGCTCGGTGCCCGCCGCGACGGGCCGTGCGGTGACCGCCACGTCGGTCGTCGGCGGGGGCGGCGGGCGCAGGAGGTGCACGGTCACCGAGGCCGCGAGACCGAACAGGGCGGCCGCCAGCGCGAACCGCCAGCGCCACAGGATCCGCCGGGCGCGCCGGAGCACGGCCGAACGGGAGCTGGCTGTACCCGGCAGGCCCAGGCCCGACCGGCCCGGGCCCGGCAGGCCCGGACCAGGCAGGCCCAAACCCGACCGGCCCGGACCCGACTGGCCCGACCGGCGCCCGCTCGGCCGGGTGAGCAGACCACGGGCGCCCATCGGCCGATCGGTGGACGGCGGAGCTGCCCCGGCCACCGTGCCCCACTGCGTGGGCGAGCCGGCGCCGGGCGGTGAACCGTGGCGCGAGGCCGGTTCGGTGATCGAGTCGAGAAGTCCCATGCCGACGACGCTATGCAGGCGGGGGAGGGGCGCGGAGCCGCCGTCGGGCAGCCTGTGCACGCGGAGCGGAAGGCGCCGCCTGTGGTCACGCTCGCACCGTTGGCGGCCCGTCAAGCGGGTCGGTGGACCCTGCCGGAAGATCTGGGGACCGGCTCTGTCAGTGACGAGGTAGCCCGCATGCCTCACAGATCGACGACGGGTCTCGAAGTCGGCACACAAGAGCGAGGTCGGCACTCGGCATCGAGGTCGGTCCAGGGCTGGAC
>NZ_JBHXBG010000308.1:0-2363 GCF_042726755.1 Promicromonospora sp. NPDC060271
CGAGGACCGGGTCCGGGTCGATGAGGAGGTCTGCGGGCCGGCGCGCCTGGCGGCGCTTGGCCGGATGGGGACGAAGCGGTTGGTCGCCCGGATCAGGGAGCTCGCCGGGAAGCTGGACGTGCACGCGTGCGTGCAGCGGAACGCGAGGGCGGTCTCGGAACGTGGTGTCTCGGTGCGTCCGGCACCGGACCTGATGGTGTACCTGACCGCGTTGGTTCCGATGCAGCAGGGTGTGCAGGCGTATGCCCTGCTGAAGGCCCAGGCGGACGCGGCCAAGGCCGGGGGTGATGAGCGGGGTGCCGGGCAGATCATGGCCGACACCCTGATCGAACGCGTCACCGGTCGCGAGCCCGGTCGTGCTGGTGAGGTGCCGGTGACGATCAATCTGCTGGTCTCTGACCAGACCCTGCTCGCCGACGGTGACGAGCCCGCCGTGGTGCTGGAGGGTGCTCCGGCGGGGGTGGGCACGGTCCCGGCCCCGGTGGCGCGCAACCTGGCCGCGCAGGGGCTCGACGCCGACGCGGCCTGGCTGCGGGCGGTCTATGTCGATCCCAGGGGCCGCCTGTTGGCGACGACGTCGACGTCCCGGTTCCATCCCCGTGGTTTGGCGCAGTTGTTGCGTGCGCGGGAGCAGGGCATCTGTGCGTCGTCGTGGTGTGACGCGCCGGTGCGGCACATCGACCACATCACCCCGCATGCGGAGGGCGGGCAGACCAGCCTGGCCAACGGGCAGGGGTTGTGTGTCCGGTGTAATCACGCGAAGCGGGCACCAGGGTGGACGCAGCAGGTCACCGAGATCGACGGCCGGCACGCCGTGGAGACGACCATGCCCACGGGGCACACGTCCGTGTTCGTCGCGCCCGCACCACCACGGCCGGTCGCGGCCGCGGGATCCGTGAGCACGAGGGACGAATACACGAGGGACGAGGACACGAGGGACGAGGACACGAGGGACGAAGACACGTCGATCGTGCCCTCGCCGGCCGCCCCTGTCAGGGAGCTGGACCTGTTCAGCGGCACGGTCCCGGACGGCGGCGAGGACGATGCGGGGCGAGCGACACCGTCGTGGACCCCGGCGGTCGGCATGACCGGGCCCGCACCCGGGCGCGTTCCACGCAGCCGGTACAGCATCGGGTGCCACACCGGCCGCGACCGTGGCGCGATCGCCTACCGCCCACCCGGGCGACACGAGCAGGTCGGCCCCGGGCGCCGGCCACGGTCGCGACCCGACCTCACCTGGGCACACCCACCCGGCGCACGTACATCCGAGGTGCCTGCTCGCTGAACCCGCCGACCGCCGCGGAACCCACCCTCGCGGCGGCCATCGGCATGCCCGGGTCTGGCTGATCGCCGACACGACGCTGATCGGGGTCGACCACCGGGGTACCGTCTGCTCCATGCGTCTGGGCGTTCTTGATATCGGGTCCAACACAGGACATCTGCTGGTGGTCGACGCCCATGGTGGCGCGGCGCCGCTCCCTGCCTCCTCCTACAAGCAGCCGCTCCGGCTCGCCGAGCACCTGGACGACGACGGCGCCGTCAGCCCCGCGGGCGTCGAGGCCCTCGTGGAGTTCACCGCACAGGCCGTGCGCCTGGCGGAGGACAGGGGCTGCGCCGAGACGCTGGCGTTCGCGACGTCGGCGGTACGCGACGCGGTGAACTCCGAGACGGTGCTCAAGACGGTGCACGAGCGCACCGGGGTGCGGCTGGAGGTGCTGAGCGGCGAGGACGAGGCCCGGCTGACGTTCCTCGCGGTGCGCCGCTGGTTCGGCTGGTCGGCCGGGCGGCTCGCCGTGTTCGACATCGGCGGCGGCTCCCTCGAGATCGCAGGCGGCGCCGACGAGGCGCCCGACGCCGCGTGGTCGCTCCCGCTCGGGGCGGCCCGCCTGGCTCGCAGCCACTTCGGGGTGGCGCCCGACGCCGAGGCGCTGCGCGCGCTGCGCCGTGAGCTGCGTGCCGAGATAGCGCAGAACGCCGGGACCCTCCTGCGGGCCGGGCGGCCCGACCGCGCCGCCGCGACGTCCAAGACGTTCCGTTCGCTCGCGCGCATCTGCGGCGCGGCGCCGGCGGCGGAGGGCCCGCTCGTGCGGCGGGTGCTGTCGCTCGACGCGCTGCGGGACCGGATCGACGAGCTGACCCGCACGAGCCTCGACGACCTGGCCCGGCTGCCCGGGGTCTCGCCGAGCCGGGCGCACCAGATAGTGCCCGGCGCGCTCGTCGCGGAGGCGTGCATGGACGTCTTCGACCTGACCGAGCTCGAGATCTGCCCGTGGGCGCTGCGCGAGGGCGTGATCCTGCAGCGGCTCGACCAGATGCCGCACATCGGCGTCGGCTAGCGGCGGGGGGCGTCGTCCGCCGCGGAC
>NZ_JBHXBG010000309.1:0-2283 GCF_042726755.1 Promicromonospora sp. NPDC060271
ATGCCTGGCCCGTCCGGGAACGCGTGACGACGGCGACCAGCACGCACCCCGCTGCGAAGAGGAACCCGTGCGTGATCCGCAGCCCCGGCCCGCCGAAGAACTGGGGGAGCAGGAGCACCAGGCCGATCGCCAGCGGCACGCCGGCCCACCTCAGACGCGTACCGGCCCGCCACAGGGCGACCGCCACCAGTACCCCGGAGGCGCCGAGCAGGAGCAGGCCCGCTGCGAACAGGGTGACCGCCCACGGCTCCATGCGCAGCACCTCGATGTCGGCGAGCAGGCCGAGGTCGCCGTCCCGCAGCGCGGCTTCCGCGATGGTGCGGATGCCGAAGATCTCGGCGCCGAAGTAGAGCGCCGCCAGACCGGCGCCGGTCCACGCGGTGACGAGCGCCCAGGTCGCGGCGCCAGCTCCGGGCCGGACGGCGGCGCGATCGCCGTCGTCGGCGGTGCCGGTCCGGGCGAGGATCGTCCGCAGTCCCAGGAGCGCGGGCGCGAGGAGGGCGAGGCCGAGGATCCCGCACAGGTGCGCCACCACCCAACGGTCGGAGGCGAAAGCCGTGGCGAGGCCGGTGGTGGCCACGCTCTCGTCCGGCCAGGGCCGCAGCAGGGGGAAGAGGAGGAAGGTGAGTCCTGCGGCGACGAAGGCGGCGCGGGTCCGGCGGACGACGGTCATGCGTGGCTCCCGGTGGTGGTGGCGTTCTGAGGCAGGTCGGACGGCGCGAGCGCGGCGACTCCCGCGACGAGCATGTCGAGCAGCACCGTGAAGCTCTGGTCGACGTCCTCCCGCATCCGGAAGCCGCCGCCGAGCTCGAGCGTGACGAAGCCGTGCACGCCGGCGCGGACCGCGCGGACGGCGTCGATCAGGCGGGCGTCCGGGAGGCCGAAGCCGCGCAGGACGGAGACCACCACGGAGACGCTCTCGGCTGCCGCGTCGCGGAGCGCGGCGTCGGCCGGAGCGTCGGGGTCGGGGCCGATCTGGGTGGCCGCGTACCGCCCGGGGTGGTCCAGGGCGTAGCTGCGCCAGGCCGTCGCCAGCGCACGGAGGGCGTCCGCCCCCGCTCGGCCAACGGTCGCCGAGGTACCGGCCGCCGTGAGCTCCCCGACGGCGATCAGCGTGACCTCTCTGCGCAGGTCGGCCAGTGAGCCGACGTGCTTGTAGAGGCTGGGCGCCGCGACACCAGCCTTCGCGGCGACCTTCGCGAGGGTCAGGTCGGCGAACCCGCCGGCCCCGCCCTCGTCGACGACCTCGACCGCCAGCCGTACCACGGCGTCGGGGGACAGGCCCGCCCTAGGCACGGGTGCCTCCGTCGTGGGCCTGCGCGGCGATGTCGGCGGTGGTGTCAGTGGCCGCGTGCGCGGGCAGGGGCGGGAGACCGGCGAGGAGCTCGAGCACGGCGGGTACGACGACGTCGGCCGCCTGGTGCTGCGGGTAGTGGCCGGCGTCGGGGACCAGGATGCCGCGGGTGTCGATCGCCCTGGTGATCCAGTCGAGCTCGGCCGCGGGGTCGGAGAAGTCGGGGTCGAGCGCGCCGACCACGGTGACGGAAGGCGCCGTGACGGCCGCCAGGCGGGCCTCGACGACCGAGTGGTCGAGCGCTACCGCGAGGTCGCGGAGGGAGCGCAGCCGGGCGGGCTCGCTCATGTTCCGCCGGATCGCGGCGACGTGCTCGGCGTGCCGGGGAGAGCGGCGGCCCTTGGTGATCGAGGTGTAGAAGGACCCCCAGAACGCGGCGCCCCACGGCCGGGCGAAGAGCACCCGGTAGATGACCCGCATGACCTTCTGCATGCCCGGGGAGCCGGGCTGGCGCAGGTACGGGCTGAGCAGGACCAGGCCGCGCACGAGGTCCGGGCGCTCCGCGGCGGCCCAGGCAGCGGCCGAGGCGCCCATCGAGTTGCCGATCAGGAGCGCCGGGCCGGCGTCGAGGTGCTCGACGAGGGCGACGAGGTCCGTACCCGTCGCGTCGTCGCCGTGCGTGCGGAACGTCGTGTCCGAGTCGCCGTGGCCGCGCAGGTCGGCGACGACCACGCGGTAGCCGGCGTGGACGAGCGCCGGGGCGACGTCGTCGTAGGTGGACCGGAGGTCACCCATGCCGGGGACGGCGACGACGAGCGGCCCGGCGCCCGTGTCGCTGTACGCGATGTTGCCCTCGGGCCGCCGGAGGAAGGCGGGAGAAACACTCTGGCTGATCGTCATAGCCAGAAAGCTACGCCCATTAGCCAAGTAGTGCAAGAGGCTGTCAGAACTTCGCGCACGTGTCAGACGCTCAGGTCACTCGGCTGACC
>NZ_JBHXBG010000310.1:0-2175 GCF_042726755.1 Promicromonospora sp. NPDC060271
GTCCGGACCAGCCTCGGACAAGCGCTCTACCTCGCGGTAGGGCTAGAGCCCCTCGCCGATCTTCGTCAGCAGCAGGGCCTCCGCCAGGACCACCTTCTGCAGCTCGCCGAGGTGCACCGACTCGTTCGCGCCGTGCGCTCGCGAGTCCGGGTCCTCGACGCCGGTCACGAGGATCGCGGCGTCCGGGAAGACCTCGAGCAGGTCCGCGATGAACGGGATCGACCCGCCCATGCCCACGTCGACAGGGCTCGTACCCCACGCGTCGGTGAACGCCGCCCGCGCCGCGCGCATCGCCGCCGTGTCGCCCGCCGCGAGGAACGCCTTGCCCTGCTCGCCGTTGCGCCAGGTGACCTGCGCGCCGAACGGCGCGTGCTTCGCCACGTGCGCGGCCAACGCCTCGTCGGCCGCGGCCGGGTCCTGGCCCGGCGCGAGGCGCAGCGAGATCTTCGCGGTGCAGCTCGGTGCGATCGTGTTGGACGCCTCGGCCACCGAGGTGACGTCCATGCCGATCACCGAGAGGGCCGGCTTGGCCCACAGCCGCCCCGAGACGGTGCCGGTCCCGGCGAGCGACACGCCGTCGAGCAGCGAGGAATCGGCCCGGAGGGCGGCCTCGTCGTAGTCGACCAGCGGCTCGGACGCGCTCACCAGACCCTCGATCGCCACATCGCCAGCCTCGTCGTGGAACGTCGCCACCAGGCGCGACATCAGGGTGACGGCATCAAGGACCGGGCCACCGAACTGGCCCGAGTGCACCGCGTGCTCCAGGACCCGCAGCTCGACGAAGCCGTCGACCAGGCCGCGCAGCGACGTCGTGAGGGCGGGGACACCTACCTTCCAGTTCCCGGAGTCGGCCACGACGATGACGTCGGCCGCCAGCAGGTCGCGGTGCGTCTCCAGGAACGCGCGGAACGACGGCGACCCCGACTCCTCCTCACCCTCGAGGAACACCGTGACGCCGACCGGCAGGTCCGCGCCGTCGGGCAGGCCCAGCGCGCGCAGTGCGCCGAGGTGGGCCACGATGCCCGCCTTGTCGTCGGCGGCACCACGGCCGTAGAGCCGTTCGCCCACCTGGGTGGGCTCGAACGGCGCGGTGTCCCAGGTAGCCGGATCACCCGGCGGCTGCACGTCGTGGTGCGCGTACAGGAGCACGGTCGGCGCACCCTCGGGCGCCGGCCTGCGCGCGACGACGGCGGGTGCGCCCGGCGTGCCGTCCGGCCGCGGCACGGACAGGATCTGGACGTCAGGCAGGCCGGCGTCCCGCAGGAGTTGCTCGGTGGCCGCGGCGCTCGCGGCGACGTGCGCCTGGTCGAACGCGGCGGCCGAGACGCTCGGGATGCGCACCAGCGCCTCGAGATCGGCCTGCAGGGCGGGGAACAGCTCGGCGACGCGGGCGCGGAGGGCCGCGGTTGTATCGGAAGTCACCGCCCCACGTTAACGGCTCGCAGCGGGGCACCGCCGCGACCGATTAGGCTGGGGAGGTGTTCTCCCGCAGCAAGACTCCGACACCCGACGGCGTGACCCCCGTGGGCGACTCCCCCGACGACGTGACGCCCGCGTCCGCGACGACGTCGGACAGCGCCCCGAAGAAGGGGCGTCCGACCCCCAAGCGCAACGTCGCGCAGGCCGCGAACAAGCGCCCGCTCGTCCCGAACGACCGCAAGGCCGCACGCAAGGCGCAGCGCGAGAAGTCGCGCATCGACCGCGAGCGCGCCTACCAGGCGATGCAGACCGGCGACGAGAAGTACATGCCGGCCAAGGACAAGGGCCCGGTGCGCCGGTACGTGCGCGACTTCGTGGACGCGCGCTGGAACCTCGGCGAGTTCTTCCTGCCGGTCGCGTTCATCTTCCTGTTCGCGACGTTCTTCACCTCGCAGTACCCGCAGCTCAGCATCCTCGTGATGCTCGGCCTCTACGGGTTCCTGTTCCTGACGATCATCGACGCGTGGCTCCTGTGGCGGTCGCTGAAGAAGCGCCTGACCGCGAAGTTCGGCGACGTGCCGCGCGGTCTCCTGATGTACACGATCACGCGCGCCTATCAGCTGCGCCGTTCGCGCCTGCCGAAGCCGATGAGCAAGAAGCGCGGCAGCTACCCGGAGTAGCCCCGCTCGCCGGGCGGTAGTTGTCAGACGGCGCCGCACGTGTCAGACACACGGGTCACCAGGGTGACCTGTACGT
>NZ_JBHXBG010000311.1:0-1997 GCF_042726755.1 Promicromonospora sp. NPDC060271
GCGCAGGAGTGCCCCGGCGAACACGATCCCGTTCTCGTCGCCGCGGGCGTGTCAGCAGGAGGGGGGCGGCCGGGTCGAGGAGTTCGTCGAGACGTAGGCGCCCGAGACCCAGTTGCCCGGCCCGATGCGGTTCCACCGGTCGGTGGTGCCGTAGGTTCCCGTGATCGTGGCGCCGCGCGTGGTGCACTCGATCACCACGTTCGCGTGGTTGCCTGCCTGTCCGACGACGGCGTAGTCCGTGCTCGGTCCCGAGCGCACGTTGAGCGGACCGCTCTTGGTCCTGACGACGCCCGTGGGCCCGTGCCCGGTCCAGAGGTAGGTGACGGTGGTCCAGGCGTTGTCGGTGAGCCCGACGGCGTCCCAGAAGGTGCCGTCCCCGAGGTCGATACCCGCGGGGTTGGCGACCTGGCGGCCGAACCCGTCGCGCCCACGGTTGTAGTCGTCCTGGTAGGCGGCCTGCGCCTGCGGCCGGCCCTGGGGCAGGTCGGACCAGGACTGACGCGTCTCGCCCCCGTTCCAGTAGTCGTCGGTGGTGTTCCACGGCCCGACGTCCCAGACCGGGGCGTACGCGCAGCGTCCGGTGCTCTCGGCGCAGACCCGCACCGAGTAGCTGCCGGAGTTCTTCGGCGACAGCCCGCGCCGGGACGGCAGAGCGACGAAGTGGTCCCTCGAGGTGATGACGTGGCCGTTCGCGGTGGTGCCGCCCACCAGGCCCTCGCGGGTGGCGAAGACCTTGTACGAGTCCGCGACGGCCGTCGGCGCGGCCTGCACCTCCGCGTCCTGCAGCGACTGCGACCGGCGGGCCTCAGGCGTGAGCGTCACCTTCCGTACGGCAGGGCTGGTGCCGCCCTCGCCGACGAGCGTGACGCGCGCCTGGACCGTCTCGGCCGGCGCGGGGAGCGGCGAGCCCGCTGGTACCCACTCGGTCCAGGAGTCGGGGCCCTGGTCGGTGAGCCGGCCGCGGACGTCGACCAGCACGGAGGTGCCTGCCGGGGCCGTGGCGTCGACGTCGGCGGTGACGACGCTCGCGGGGGAGTCGAGGTGCTTCGGCTCCGCGACGAGCTGGCCGGACGCCTCGTGGTGCGCGCCGCCGCCGGCCCCGTCGGCCCTGCTGCTGCCGGCCCTGCCGCCGTCCGGCACGGTGGAGCTGCCGGACGTGCCGGTGGCCGCCAGGTGGAGCGCGCCGCCGGAGTGGCGTACCCCGGCGTCGTCGTCGGTGTGGGTGGCGAGGTCGACGGACCAGGCCTGCCCTGCGGCGTCCGGACCGGAGCCTCGGGTGACCGTCGCGACGGCGGCCCCCGAGGCGAACAGGCTGGAGGCGATCAGGCCGGCGGCGATCACGACGGCGCAGGACCTGGCGGTCAGCACCGCTGCACTGCGTCGGGTCCTGCGTACCTGGGTAAGCATGTGCTGAATCTATGCGTCCTGGTATTTCACCCGCGCGGCGAAACGGGAGAAATCCTGGGCCGCCGTCCGACCTCTGGTGCCTGGGCGGTCCGCCAGTGGTGCATGATCGGGGACGTACCCCGGAGATGACGAGCAGTGTTGACGAGCAAGGAGAACGACGTGTCCGAGTTCCTGGCTGACAAGCCCGGCAAGTTCGACCTCGACGGCGACGGCATAGCCGACGTCGAGGTGGCCGACACCGACGGCGACGGCGTCGTCGACGCCCAGTTCGAGGACTACGACGCCGACGGCGTCCCCGACGTCGAGCTGCACGACACCGACGGTGACGGGCGGCCCGACGTCGTGGTGGAGACCGCCGGCGGGACGCGGACGATCTCCGTGGACACCGACGGCGACGGCGAGGACGACGCCGTCGACTCGTTCCCGGCCTGAGCCCGAGGGTTCGGCCTGCTGCTCAGGCTCTTGGCTGGACCGGCGCCGGGCGCTGCGCCGGCCGGCCGTAGACCAGCCCGGCCACCCCCACCACCGCGGGGCCCCCCCCGCCGGGGCGCGCCACCCCCACGGCGCACACCACCGTCAGCCCCCCAACG
>NZ_JBHXBG010000312.1:0-1941 GCF_042726755.1 Promicromonospora sp. NPDC060271
GCCGGTGCTCAAGGAGATGCAGGACGCCCACCCCAAGGCCGACAACGGCAAGCCGACGTACGCCCTGTCGCTGTTCAAGGACTGGGACGGCAACATGATGGCCATGGCCGGGCAGCCGCCGGCCCTCTCCGGGTACGAGCACACGGGCTTCGCCGAGGCGAAGGCGGACGGCTCGGACTACCACGGCGTCCTCGATCCCGACTCGGAGTACGTCCGGGCGCTGAGGTTCTACTACGAGGCGAACCAGATGGGCCTGGTCGACCCCGAGTCGACCACGCAGAACTACGACACGATGTTCGCCAAGTACCAGGCCGGCCAGGTCCTGCTCTCCTGGTGGCCGTGGCTGGGCCAGCAGGCGTACAACACCCAGAAGAACATGGCCGACGGCAAGGGCTTCATGGTCGCCCCGATGCAGGACCTGAAGGTCCTCTCCCGCGGCGCCCAGGTGTACGGCGACAACCTGATCTTCGGCATCGGCTCGAAGGCCGAGGACCCGGCTCGCATGGCGGCGTTCATCGACTGGCTCTACTCGCCGGAGGGCGTCGAGGCCAACTTCTCCGACAACAAGGGTGCCGGTCCCGAGGGACTGACCTGGAAGGACGGGCCTGACGGGCCGGAGCTCACCGACTTCGGCAAGGAAGCCATCCTGGAGGGCGGCGACGCGAAGATGCCGGACGAGTTCGGCGGCGGCACGTACCGGGACGGCGGCTCGACCCTGAACGTCAGCGGCGTCCTGCAGAACGGCGAGGACCCGCGAACGGGCTACCCGTACAACTACCAGCTCTGGCCGAGCTACCAGAAGACCGCGATGAACCCGCTGCTGGAGGACTGGTCCGAGCACATGGGCGGGGCCAAGACGACCATGGAGTACCTGCAGTCCAACGACAAGCTGCTGGTCGCACCGGGCGCGAGCTTCACCACCCCGGCGGACACCTCCGAGATCGAGACCCTGCGCAACCAGGTCAAGGCCACGATCGTGGAGCACTCCTGGAAGATGGCCTTCGCCAAGGACGACGCCGAGTTCGAGAGCCTGCTCGCCACCATGCAGGAGACGGCGAACGGCCTGGGCTACGAGAAGGTCCTCGAGTTCGACCTGGCCAACGCCGAGGCGAAGGTCGCCGCCCAGGAGGCGGTCGCCAAGGAGTTCGGCTGACGACCAGCGGCGTTCCACGACGGCACGAAGCACGGCCGGTCCGGGGTCTCTCCCGGACCGGCCGTGTGCTCAACCATCGTCATCACACAAGGGAGTGTCATGAGATCACACAAGGCCATCGCGATGCTCGTGGCTCCGCTGCTCGGGGCGCTGTCCCTGGCGGCATGCACAGGAGCCGCACCCGAGGAGGAGGCGAAGGCCTCCGTCGACCAGGACTGGTCCAAGGCCGAGCCCCTCACCATCGACGTCTTCTCCGCCACGGCCAACTACCAGGGCATCCAGGGCGGCTGGTTCGGCAAGCTCGTCAAGGACAAGTTCAACATGGAGCTGAACATCCTCGCCCCGAACGTCGCGGGCGGCGGTGACACGCTCTACAACACCCGCGTCGCCGGTGGTGAGCTCGGCGACCTCGTCATCGTCGGCAAGGGCCAGCAGCTCGACGAGCTGACCGAGGGCGGTCTCATCATCGACGCGTCCCCCTACTACGACTCCATGACGAACGTGGGCAGGTACGACCCGGCGGTCCAGAAGCTCAACGAGGGCAAGGACGGCGTCTACGGGTTCCCGGCCGAGGTCTCTTCCCTCGACCCGACCCAGCCGGCCGACCCGATCGACCCGGCGTCCGGTGCCTACCTGCGCTGGGACTACTACGCAGAGGCCGGCTACCCCGAGGTCGGCACCCTCGAGGACCTCCTGCCGGTGCTCAAGGAGATGCAGGACGCCCACCCCAAGGCCGACAACGGCAAGCCGACGTACGCCCTGTCGCTGTTCAAGGACTGGGACGGCAA
>NZ_JBHXBG010000313.1:0-1898 GCF_042726755.1 Promicromonospora sp. NPDC060271
CTGGAGTGACCTGAGCTTCTGACACGGACACCGGACGACGTCAGCCCGCGACCTCCGCCTTCTTGGGCCGCGCGAGCAGCGTCGCCGCCAGGTCCGCCAGCGGCAGCTTGCCGGCCAGCACCTCGACCACGCCCGCGGTGATCGGCATCTCGACGTCGTGCGCCCGGGCCAGCTCCAGCACCGACTCCGACGACTTCACGCCCTCGGCCGTGCCGCCGGTCACCTTGATCGCCTCGGCGAGCGTGAGCCCCTCGCCGATGTGCTTGCCGAGCCGGTGGTTACGCGACAGCGGTGAAGCGCAGGTCGCCGTCAAGTCGCCCATGCCGGCCAGCCCGGAGAACGTGGCCGGCTCGGCCCCGAGCGCGAGACCGAGCCGCGTGATCTCCACGAGGCCGCGCGTGATGAGGGCGGACAGCGTGTTCCAGCCGAACCCCTGGCCCTGCGCCATGCCGGCCGCCAGGGCGATGATGTTCTTGACCGCGCCGCACAGCTCGACGCCCACCACGTCGATGTTGGTGTACGGGCGGAAGTACGCGGTCGAGCAGGCGTCCGCCACGAGCTGGGCGGTGGCCTCGCTGCGCGAGGCGACCACGGTCAGCGTCGGCTGCCGCTCGGCGATCTCCGGCGCCAGGTTCGGCCCGGAGACGACGGCGACCCGCTCGTCGGGCAGGTCCAGCACCTCGGCCATCACCTGACTCATGCGCTTGTCCGTGCCGAGCTCGACGCCCTTCATCAGGGACACGACGACGGCGTCCGGCTCGACCAGGTCCTTCATCGACGACAGGGTGGCGCGGGCCACCTGGGACGGCACCGAGACGACCACTATCGACGCGCCCTTGAGGGCTACCGCCGGGTCGGTCGTCCCGTGCATCGCGGGGAGCTGCACGCCGGGCAGGTACTTCTCGTTGCGGTGCGTCTGGTCCACGGCGTCGAGCACCGCGGCGTCGCGACCCCACAGGGTGACGTCGCACCCGGCGTCGGCCAGGACCATGGCGAAGGTGGTGCCCATCGAGCCGGCGCCGAGCACGGCGACCTTCGTCGGATCGGGCAGGCTGACGGGCGAGGTGGCGCTCACGGGCGCTCCACCGGGGGGTAGGTAGTCATCTTTGCCTCGTAGTCGGGGTGCTTGCGCAGGTCGAACCGCGGCTTGGGCGCCACCTCGCCGCGGATCTGCTCCAGCTCGGCCGTGATGGCGTCCATGATGCGGCTGGTGGCCTCGCGCAGCGTGGCGGTGTCCTGCGGGCGGTCGTACAGGTCGCTCAGGTCGATGGGCGGGCCGGTCTGGATGGTCACCTTCTTGCGGGGCCAGGGCCAGCGCAGCATGCCGTACCGCGGCATGATCTCCGTGACACCCCACTGCGCGACCGGGAGCACGGGCAGGCGCGCCGTCAGCGCGATGCGGGCCACACCGGTCTTGCCCTCCATGGGCCAGTAGTCGGGGTCCCGCGTCAGCGTCCCCTCGGGCAGGATCGCGACGCAGGCGCCGTCGCCGAGCTGGCTCGCGGCGTCCTTCAACGACTCGGCGGACTTCGCGGAGTCCCGGTCCACCGGGATCATCTTGGTGCCCCGCAGGGCCCACCCGGTCAGCGGCGAGTCGAACAGACCGCGCTTGGCCAGGATGCGGGGCTCGCGGCCCATGTCGAAGAGGTAGTGCGCCAGCGTCAGCGCGTCGAGCTCGGTGACGTGGTTGGCCGCGGCGATGAACCCGCCCTTGGCCGGGAAGTTCTCGCCCCCCTTCCAGTCGTACTTGCACAGCGCGAACATGAGGTTCCGCACGAGGAACGCGACGAAGCGATACATGCGCGACTCGGGGCGTGGGATGGACACGGTCCGAAAGGATACTCGGCCCCGGGGGTCCGCGAAGTAGAGCGCCTGTCCGAGTCTCCCAGGGCAACCCT
>NZ_JBHXBG010000314.1:0-1804 GCF_042726755.1 Promicromonospora sp. NPDC060271
CGGTCGCACTGCGCGACCGGGCCCGCTGCGCGTAGGTTCTGCGCATGCACTCCCCGGGCGGCTCCCTCGCCGCGCTCCTCGATCCTCGTCCGGCGCCTGCACCGCTGGTCGTGACGCCCGCGCACGTGGGCGGGCAGGTGGCGTGGTCCGACCTGCGGCGGGCGGGGGCGCTGGTCGAGCTGCGGGACGGCGCGGCGGTGGCCGCGGCCTCGCCGGTCGGCTCGCGGCACCGTGCGCTGGTCCTCGCGGACGACGTCGCCGTGCGCTGCGTGCTCGCGGCCTCGACGGCCGCCTGGGTGCACACGGGCGTGTACGACGGCGTCGTGGCCCCCGCCTGGCCGGCCGGCGCGCCGGTGGAGCTGGCCTACTCCCCCGAGACGCACTGCCCCGCACCGCGGCCCGGACGGGTGGTGCGGCGGGCTCCGGGTCTGGCGCGGGACACGGTCCGGCTCGCGGGGGTGCCGGTGACCGGGCTCGTCCGGACCGCTCTGGACGTCGCCCGCACGGTGCCGACGGCTGTCGCCGTGCCGGCCCTCGTGGCCCTGGCCGGGTGCGGGGCGGACCTGCGGTACGCCGGGCGGATCCTCGACCGGCGGGTCCGGGTGGTCGGCCGTCCGGCGGCGCACCGCGCGCTTTCAGCAGCGCTGGAGCGGCTCGCGGGCTAGTTTCTATGCATGGCCGCATCCAAGACACCAGCGGTGGAGCTCGACGTCGCAGGCCGTACCGTGCGCGTCACGAGCCCGGACCGCGTCGTGTTTCCCCGTGGAATCACCAAGCTGCAGGTCGTCGAGTACTTCGTCGCCGTGTCCGACGGCATCACCGGCGCCCTCCTGCACCGCCCCACGACGCTGGAGCGCTGGCCCAAGGGTTGGCACGAGGGTGCGCGCCTCACGACGCGGATGCCGAGGCCGGACGACCCGAAGGGCGACGGCTTCTACCAGAAGCGTGTCCCGAAGGGCGCGCCGGACTACGTCGAGACCGCGACCATCGCGTTCCCGTCGGGCCGGACGGCCGACGAGGTGTGCCCCACGGAGCCCGCGGTGGTGGCCTGGGCGGCCAACATGGGCACGCTCACCTTCCACCCCTGGCCGGTGCGGCGCGACGACGTCGAGGCGGTCGACCAGCTCCGGATCGACCTGGACCCGCAGCCGGGCACCGACTTCGACGACGCGGCCGCCGTCGCCCCGCACCTGCGGGAGCTGCTGGGCGAGCTGAACCTGACCGGGTATCCCAAGACGTCCGGCGGGCGTGGGCTGCACGTGTTCGTGCCGCTGGAGCCCCGGTGGACGTTCACGCAGGCGCGGCGGGCGACCATCGCGATCGGGCGGGAGCTGGAGCGCAGGCTGCCGGGCAAGGTCACGACCCGGTGGTGGAAGGAGGAACGAGGCGAGGCCATCTTCGTGGACTACAACCAGATGGCCAGGGACCGCACGATCGCCTCGGCGTACTCGATCCGGGCCAACGGGAAGGCCACCGTGTCGATGCCGCTGGACTGGGACGAGGTGCCCGACGTGCATCCCGACGACTTCGACGTGATGTCGGCACCCGCAAGGTTCGCCGAGCGGGGCGACCTGTTCGCCGCGCTGCGCGCCGACCGCGACCCGGCGCTGGACTGCTCGCTGGACTCGGCCCTGGAGCTCGCGGCCCGGGACGAGGCGGACGGCCTCGAGGACCTGCCCTACCCCCCGGAGTACCCGAAGATGCCGGGCGAGCCCAAGCGCGTCCAGCCCAGCCGCGACAAGGACCGCAACCGGTAAGTTCCTCCGTTGAGTGCTGGGTATTTGTGCTGTCGGAACGTTCCGAC
>NZ_JBHXBG010000315.1:0-1797 GCF_042726755.1 Promicromonospora sp. NPDC060271
CCGTACGGAGGGTGCGGCCCGGCGTCGTCGTGCGTGGCCGCACGTCACTGAGCAGGCAGCAGGTCCCATGCTCGCGCGCCGCCCACCAGGGCGGCGGAGTTCGGGACGATGACGACGTCGTCGCCGAGCCTGGCGAGCGCCGAGGGCGTGATGCGGCGCGCGTTGCCGCCCCCGAGGTAGAGCCGATCCCAGTGGAAGACGGGTCGCAGCCCGTCGACGACCGTGACCACGCGTCGTGACCACAGGCCGTCACCCAGCCGACGCCGTTCGGGCTCGCCGATGTACTGGTCGTAGGTCAGGCTGCGGCGCACGGGGGCGTGCGACCACTCCAGGTGCGGCGCGATCCGGCCGCCGTGGAACATCGCGGTCCCGAGGCCCGTGCCGAGCGTGATGACCAGCTCGAGACCCGACGCCGCGACCACGCCCGCGCCGTGCACCTCCGCGTCGTTCAGGACCAGCGCGGGCAGGTTCAGCCGGCCGGCGACGGCCGCGCGCATGTCGAAGCTGTGCCATGCGTCGAGCAGGGCCGGATCGACGCGGGAACGCGGTCCCGACCGGGTGATGTAGTGCGGCGTGTGCACCACGACGCCGCTCCGGATCATGCCGGGCATGCCGACCGTGACCCGGCCGGCCGCAGGCAGGTCGGTGGCGATCTTCGCGATCGTGTCCACGAGGAGCTCCGGCGGCAGCGGGTAGGGCGTCGGTACGCGGACCGGCGCCGCGTGAGCGGTGCCCGACGAGTCGAGGACGGCTGCCTTGATCCCGCCTCCACCGCAGTCGACCGCCAGCGTGAGGATGTCTGCCATGACGTCACTGTACGAACTCCGGCGCGGGGATCGGGGAAGATGGCTGGCGTGAACGAGTACATCAGGGTCCGGCTCGACCTCGCCTACGACGGCACCGACTTCGCCGGCTGGGCGCGACAGCCGGGTCTACGCACCGTGGAGGGTGCCCTCGAGGACGGTCTGGCACGGATCCTGCGCAGCGAGCAGCTCGGCCGGCCGACGCCTCGCCTCACTGTCGCCGGGCGGACCGACTCCGGCGTCCACGCACGAGGGCAGGTGGCGCACGTCGACCTCGAGGCCGATGCCTGGGCGGCGCTCCCCGGCCGCTCGGGACGGTCCAGCCGCACCCCTGCGGAGGCACTGGTGTCCCGGCTGGCCGGCGTGCTGCCCGCCGACGTCGTCGTACACCGCGCCAGGCAGGCGGCGCCCGGTTTCGACGCGCGGTTCTCCGCCCTGCGGCGGCGCTACACGTACCGGATCGCCGACGCGCCGGGGCTCCGGGACCCGCTGCGACGCACGCACGTCCTGTGGTCCCGCAGGCCGCTCGACGCCGCTGCGATGGACGACGCCGTGCGCCCGCTCGTCGGGGTGCGTGACTTCGCCGCGTACTGCAAGCCCCGCCCGGGTGCGACGACCATCCGGGAGCTGCAGCACATCGCCTGGGAACGGCCGGCCGACGGACCGGACGCGGGCCTCGTGGTCGGGCACGTCGTCGCCGACGCGTTCTGCCACAACATGGTGCGGGCCCTCGTCGGGGCGTCGATGGGGGTGGGGGAGGGGCGCCGGCCCGTGAGCTGGCCGGCGGAGCTCCTGGCGAGCCGCCGACGGGACGCCGGCGTCTTCGTCGTGCCCCCGGAGGGTCTGTGCCTCGAGGAGATCACGTTTCCGCCGGACGAGGAGCTCGCCGCCCGCGCGGACGCCGTCCGGGCCAAGCGGATGGACGAGGACGTCTGGGACGACATTCCGGCCGCGAAGTAGAGCGCCTGTCCGAGGCTTCCTGATGTCACCAGGG
>NZ_JBHXBG010000316.1:0-1678 GCF_042726755.1 Promicromonospora sp. NPDC060271
CAGCCTGACCTTCTGCCGATCACCCGTCTTCGCCCGGGTCGGGTGCTGCGGTCGGCTGGGCCGCGACCTCGGCCTCCGAACGCAGGACGCAGAACTCGTTGCCCTCTGGATCGGCGAGGGTCACCCAGCCGGTGCCGGGGCCGTACTTCCCCCTGTGGTCCCCCAGCACCGTCGCGCCGTGCGCGACGAGCCTTTCGATCTCGGTGTCCCTGCGGTCTGACCGGGGGCGCAGGTCGAGGTGGAGCCGGTTCTTGACCGACTTGCCCTCCGGTACCTCGATGAACAGGACGGGCACCCCCTCGCCCGCCGGGTCGACGATCATGCACTCGTCGTGGCCCGGCAGGTTGGGGTCGTCGGGTACGTCCTCGTACCCGAGCACCGGTTTCCACCACTGGGACAGCGAGTAGGCGTCGGAGCAGTCCACGGTCAGGTGCGAGATGAAGGAAGCCACGCCGCGACCCTGGCACACCCGTCCCGCCCCACCAACGCTTTTCCGCCCCCGCGGGCGCGGCTCAGTGGTCGGCAGAACGTCAGATGGTCGGCACCCCGGAATGCCGACTACCTGACATTCTGCCGACTGCTCGCTGGGCCCGGCGGCGGCGGGAGCAGGCGGATCGGGCGTAACGTCGCACGCACCTCGTCCGGGACGTGGCGGAGTACCCGGGCAAGGGCAGGGCCGGCGCCGTCCGAGGACGTCACGCGCACCACCCCCCACCGTTCCTCCCGGAGGTGGTCCTCGCGGCGCTTCTCGTCGAAGAGCGCGCGGTCGGCGTCGTATCCGGGGCCGAGCGCGCCCGGGACGTACTTCACCCGCCCGTCGAACTCGGCCAGCAGCCGAAACCGCGTCCAGCCCAGATCAGCGCGAAACTCACCGTGCGGCGTACTTACCCGAAGCTGGGTGACCGGGCGCGGAAGCCCCGCTCGCAGCACCAGATACCGGAGCCAGGTCTCCCAGGCCGACTCGGCGCCTCCATCCGCCAGTTCGAGCACCAGGAGCGCACGACGGCGGCCGCGCACGTCACGCATGCCTTCGACCAGCTGGCGGGCAACCCCGAGGTCCAGCCCCAGCGTCAGCGCATGGTCCACGATGACGAGCGCGAGCAACGGGTGCAGCGAGACGCAGCAGTCCGCGACAGTACGCTCCAGGCTTGTCACCGCAAGGCCGTCGAGCTCGGTCTGCTCGTGCGCACCGAGGGTCAGCCGGTGCCGTGCTATGTCTCGGGCGGACGCCGAGGACGCCCGATAGTCCTGTATGACATGTACACGTTGCGGCAGCCGCCACAAGCGAAGCCCGTGCAGCAGGGCGGCCGACTCGTGGCTCACACAGGCGTGGCGAAGCTGGGTGCCGACGGCGACGACTCGGGCGACCGCGCGCTCGGTCGTGTCCCGGTACCGGTCGCCCGTCGAGGTCCGCCTGTCGCGATAGGCGCCTCGGCGTATCTTCTCGATCTTCTTGTCCCGGAGCGCTCGGCGCAGCGACTCGCGGTCGTGCTCCCGGGCGAGGAGTATCTCGGTCTCGTTCATGCACCGACTGTCGCCCAGAGCCGGGCCTACAGGCGTCGCCCGCGACGTCGCCTGTGCACAAGGTCCCACGGACCCGACCTGTGGTCGCACTCACGGTGGCCAGCTTGTGATGAGGTGGTCGGTAGAACGTCAGGTGGTCGGTACCTCGGAATGC
>NZ_JBHXBG010000317.1:0-1669 GCF_042726755.1 Promicromonospora sp. NPDC060271
AAGAGACAGTGGCTGACCTGCTCGGCGGCGATCAGTTCCGCGAGGGGGGCGCCGCTGGATATTTGTCCTCTCAAACCGTTTCGAGAGGACAAATATCCAGCACTCAACGATCAGGGGGTGGCGCCTAGGGCGTAGCGCATCGGTTCCAGCTTGGCTTCTGACTCCGCCAGCTCCGCCTGGGGGTCGGAGGCTGCGACTATGCCGCAGCCCGCGAAGAGGCGGATGTGGTGCCGGTCGGTCGCCGAGATCTCGGCGGACCGCAGGGCGATGCCCCACTCGCCGTCGCCGTCGGCGCCCACCCAGCCGACCGGCCCGGCGTACCGGGCCCGGTCCAGGCCCTCGATCTCCCGGATGAGGCTGCGCGCTGCGGTGGTCGGCGTCCCGCAGACCGCTGCGCTCGGGTGGAGCGCGGCCGCCAGCGAGAGCGACGACGGCCGCAGGCCCGACGCCGGGCTCTGGTCGGTCAGCACGCCCGTCACGTCGGTCGCCAGGTGCATGACGTTCGGCAGGTGCAGCACGAACGGCGCCTCGGGCACGTTCATCGACGAGCAGAACGGTTCCAGCGCGGCGGCCACGGAGCGCACCGCGAACTCGTGCTCCTCCAGGTCCTTCGACGAGCGGGCGAGCTTGGCGGCGTGCAGGAGGTCGGCGTCGGCCGGGACCGCCGGCGAGCCGGGGCCGTGCTCGCGGCTGATGGTGCCGGCCAGCACACGCGACGCCACCAGGCCCTTCTCGCTGCGGACCAGGAGCTCCGGCGTCGCGCCCACCATGCCGTCCACGCTGAACGCCCAGCAGGCGTCGTAGGCGGATGTGAGCCGGCCGAGCAGATGGCGCGTGTCGACCGGGTGCTCGGCCGTTGCGACGACGTCGCGCGCGAGCACCACCTTCTCCAGCTCGCCGGTCTGGATCCTGGCCACACCCTCGGCGACCACCGCCGGCCAGTCCGCCGCGCCCACGGCGCCGTCGGTCAGGACCACCTTGCCCGGATCGGTCACGGGCTGGTGCGGGTAGGCGGACAGCAGCTCCTCGCCCACGGGGGCGGAGCGGTCGCCCACGAGGGAGATGGTGGTCGTCCAGGCCCGGCCACCCTTCCGGCCGACGACGACACGCGGCACGATCAGCACTCCGCTCGCCCGCGCGGGGTCCTCGGACTCGTCGCCCGGGGTGACGTCGTCGAACGCGAAGCTGCCGAACGCGACCAGGCCGCTCCCGGGCAGGCGTACGTCGTCGTGCACGACGGCGCGGTCGAGCACCTGGCGCCAGGCGTCGTCGGCGTCGGCGAAGCGGCCGGGGCCGAACGTCTCGAACCGCAGCGCCTCGCCCCAGCCCACGAGCCCGTCGCCGTGCCGCACCCAGGCGAGCGCGTTGGTGTCGGGGAGCCGGTCGACGAGTGCGGTCGGCGAATCGGGCAGGTCGTCGACCGCGACGGTGCGGACCACGAGCCGGGGACCGTCGGGGGCGCCCAGGGGCAGGTCTGGCGGGGGCGGCGCATCGGTGACCCAGGTGCCGGACACGGGGAAGCCGGTGGGTGCACCGGGGGTGCGTCCGGCAGGCGAGACGATCATCTTCCTCAGGATAAGCGCGCCGACCGCGCCTACCCGCAACCCGTTGCGGAGGTCACAGCGCGGTCGTGTGGTCGGTAGTCCGTCAGGTGGTCGGCAGCCCGGGC
>NZ_JBHXBG010000318.1:0-1651 GCF_042726755.1 Promicromonospora sp. NPDC060271
GTGGGACACCGTCCCCTCGGCCCCGGGGCTGGTATACCGGGCCCCCGGCGGCCGCCGCGGCCGCCGCCAACAGCCCCACATGCCGCGGGGGGGTAGCCGGGCCCGGGGCACCCCCGCTCCGTGAGACCGCACCACCGCACCGTCCTGCACCACCCGAACCCTGCACTGCGATGAAGGAGTGTGGTACCTGTGAGGCGTCTTCATGCTGCCCTCGCTGCCCTGGCCTGCGTGCTGGCGACCGCCGTCGGCGCGGTCTCCGCCCAGGCCCAGCCCGAGACGGTCGTCAACGCGACCCAGTTCACCGACACGTCGGGCAACCCGCTGCACGCCCACGGTGGCGGTGTGGTCAAGGTGGGTCAGTACTACTACTGGTTCGGCGAGAACCGGAACGCGGACAACACGTTCCGGTACGTCTCCGCCTACCGGTCGACGGACCTCGTCCACTGGGAGTTCCGCAACCACGTGCTCACCGAGGCGAGCCACCCGGAGCTCGGCATGGCCAACATCGAGCGGCCCAAGGTGATGTTCAACCAGGCCACGGGCAAGTTCGTGATGTGGATGCACAAGGAGAACGGCACCGACTACTCGGAGGCCCGAGCGGCGGTCGCGGTGAGCGACACCGTTGACGGCAACTACACCTACCAGCGCAGCTTCCGGCCGCTGGGGCACATGTCGAGGGACATCGGCGTCTTCGTCGACACCGACGGGACCGGGTACATGTACTCGGCCGCCCGGGAGAACTACGACCTGCACATCTACCGCCTCACCAGCGACTACACCGACGTGGCCAGCCTGGTCGCCAACCCGTGGCCGGGCGGTCACCGCGAGGCGCCCGCACTGTTCAAGCGGGGCAGCACCTACTTCATGCTCACCTCCGGCGCAACGGGCTGGAACCCGAACCAGCAGAAGTACGCGACGACGAGCAACCTGGCCTCCGGGTGGTCGGCGATGCAGAACGTCGGCGACTCGACCGCCTACGGATCCCAGACCACGTTCGTGCTGCCGGTGCAGGGCACGTCCGGCACGTCCTACCTGTACATGGGTGACCGCTGGGGCAACTCGATCGGGAGCAACGTCAACGGCTCGAGGTACGTCTGGGCGCCGATCACGTTCCCGACGTCGACCTCCATGTCGTTCAGCTATTTCCCGGAGCTCTCGATAGACGCGGCGGCCGGGACGATCACGGGTCAGGGCGGGCCGTTCGAGTCGCTCACCGCACGGCACTCCGGCAGGTGCGCCGACGTGACGAGCCAGTCGTACGCCGCCGGTACCCAGATCAAGCAGTACGACTGCAACGGTGGCGGCAACCAGCGCTTCTGGTTCCGTAGCGCGGGCAGCGGCTACTACAACCTCCTGGCCAGGCACAGCGCGCTGTGCGTGCAGGAGAACGCGACGACGGTGACCCAGGAGAGCTGCGGCACGGGACCGAGCCAGCAGTGGTCGGTGGTCGCGGCGTCGGGTGGTTACGTGACGATCCGGTCGCGTGCGACCGGCGAGTGCCTGGACGTCAACGGCGGCGCGACCGCGAACGGCGCGGCAGTGATCACGTACACCTGCAACGGTGCGAACAACCAGCAGTGGACCCGCGGCTGACGGCGCGCCGGACCTGAGGTCCGCTCCGAGACGACGTCGGGCGCCGAACCGGGCACGG
>NZ_JBHXBG010000319.1:0-1446 GCF_042726755.1 Promicromonospora sp. NPDC060271
ACCCTCAGGTCACCCGAGTGACCTGAGGGTCTGACACGTACGAGGTCGCCTACCCTCAGAGACCGCTGACGTTCAGCAGCCGGTTGGGCGAACCGGAGCCCGGGTTGGTCACGACGCCCGTCACGGCGGCGTTGTTCAGCGTGGTGCCGACCTGGGCCGGCGTGGCGCCCGGGTTGGCGCTGAGCACGAGGGCAGCGGCGCCCGCGACGTGCGGCGTGGCCATCGAGGTTCCGCTGATGGTGTTGGTGGCAGTGGGGCTGTTGTACCAGGCCGACGTGATGCCGGAACCCGGCGCGAAGATGTCCAGGCAGGTGCCGATGTTCGAGTACGAGGCACGGGCATCCGTGCTCGTGGTGGCACCGACCGTGATCGCCGTCGGGGTGGAGGCGGGCGAACGGGTGCAGGCGTTCGTGCCGGTCTCGTTGCCCGCGGCGACCGCGTAGGTGACACCGTCCGCGACCGACCTCGTGACGGCGTCGTTCAGGGCCTGCGAGAACCCGCCGCCGAGCGACATGTTGGCCACGGCCGGCTGGCCGGCGGCGTGGTCGGCGGTCACCCAGTCGATCCCCGCGATGACGCCTGCGGTGGTGCCGCCTCCGCTGCAGTCGAGCACGCGGACCGCGACGAGCGTGACGTTCTTGGCCACGCCGTAGGACGTACCGCCGACGGTGCCGGCGACGTGCGTGCCGTGCCCCTGGCAGTCGGTGGCGTTGTTGTCGTTGCTCACGGTGTCCCTGCCGTGGATCGCGCGGCCGCCGAAGTCTTGGTGGGTGGTCAGGATGCCCGTGTCGATGATGTACGCCTTCACCCCGGCGCCCGTCCTCGCGTAGGTGTACGAGTTGTCGAGCGGCAGCGCCCGCTGGTCGATGCGGTCCAGCCCCCAGGAGGGCACCGGCGTCTGGGTGGCGGTCGCCGTGACCACCTGGTTCTGCTCGACGTACGCGACCGACGGGTCGGCCTCGAGCTGCTTGGCGTCGGCCGCGGTCATCGTCGCGGCGAACCCGCGCACGGCGTTGCTGTACGAGCGGACCACCTTGCCGCCGTACTCCTGCACGAGGCTGCTTGCCGCGCTCTTGACCTGCGTCCTGGCCACGTCGTCGTTGTCGAGCACGACGATGTACGAGTCCTCGACGGCCGCGCCGGCGACCGGCGCGGACGCCGGCTCCAGCGGTGTCGACGCCGTCGCCGCCGCGGCCGGTGCCGCTGCGAGGACGATTGCGATACCGGTGCCGACGATCAGCCGACGGCGGTTGCTGTGGATGGTCACGTTGCCCCCCTGGGGTATGTAGGTGAAGGTGACCCTAAGTCGGTAGTTTCATCCCGCATACCTCGCAAAAAGGTCATACTCTCCACATATGGGGTTGGGGTGGCCTTTACCTGGAGCTTGCCTGACGCTGCGTGGCACCGGACATGTCAGACCCTCAGGTCACCTGGGTGACCTGAGGG
>NZ_JBHXBG010000320.1:0-1423 GCF_042726755.1 Promicromonospora sp. NPDC060271
CCCTGAGATCGGTCGGTTGATTGACCGATCTCAGAGCAACCGACCGAACTCGAACTGCGGCGGAGGCAACGACTACACCGTGATGGCGTCCGCCACGATCTCGCGCTCCGAGCCCGCTGCGATGCGCCAGACGGCGTCGGCCAGGTCGTCGGGGTCGAGGGTCGTCGTGGGAAGGTCCAGGCCGGGTGTGCCGTCGGCGTTCGCGGGCAGGGAGGTCAGCATGCGGTGGATGTCGCCGCGTTCGATGAGTCCGCCGACCACCAGCGACCCGACGCGGACGCCGTCGGCCGCCGCGGCCTCGGCGAGGGTCAGGGCGTAGGTGCGCAGGGCTGCCGAAGCCGGCGCGAACGGTCCGAGGAACGGCAGCGGGACCAGCGCGCTGAGCCCCGCGACGTAGACGATCGCGCCGCTGCCGCGTTCGCGCATCCCGGGCAGGACCAGCCTCGCCAGCTCGACGGCGGGCTCCACCACCTGGGCGGCGGCAGCGCGCACGTCCTCGACGCCCGTCTCGAGGATGCCGACGGGCGGGGCTGCGGGGTTGTCCGCGCCCGGCCCGTGATAGACGACGTCGATCTGTCCGAGGCTGCTCTGGACCTCGTCGATCGCGCGGCGTATCGCGCCGGGGGCTCGTACGTCCGCGGCAACGGCGACCGCGCGGACGCCGGCCGAGCGCAGGTCGTCCAGGTAGCCCTGGTGCCGTTCGGCGCTGCGGGAGACGAGACCGACGTCGTATCCCTCTGCGCCGAAGCGCCGGGCTACCGACATGCCGAGCCCGGGGCCGGCGCCCAGGACCAGCAGGGTGGGGGAGGTGCTCACTCTTGTCTCCTCGTCGTCAACTTGGCCGCCCGTTGGATACGGTGACGGGATCGATCCTCACGGTCGCGCGGACGTCTCGGAAGAAGGCACTTTCATGTCAGATGGGAACACCGGTGTGCCCCACATGGTCGCCGCCGCCGTCGGCGCCGGGCTGCCAGGGAAGGTCCCGGTCGAGGACTACGAGGCGTGCCCGGTCACGCATGCGGTCCGGATGCTTGGCGACAAGTGGACGCTGCTGATCCTCATGCTGCTCGCCGAGCGTGCGCATCGGTTCAACGAGCTCCACCGGCGGGTGGACGGGATCAGCCAGCGGATGCTGACGCGCACCCTCCGGACGCTGGAGGACGACGGGCTCGTCGTGCGGACCGTGTTCCCGACGGTCCCGCCGGGCGTCGAGTACGGCCTCACCGCGCGGGGCCGTGAGCTGCTGGTCCCGCTGTCCGCCCTGGCCGACTGGGTGGTGCGCGACAGCGCCGCGTAGACCGTCGTGGAACGGGCGGTCGCGGGGGCCGTGGGCGCGCCCGGCGGGAGCGGCGCCATGGCGATAGGAGGCGGTTTAGAAAGGATGACCGGGGGCGGGGGGGCCGCGGGGGGGGTCGGGGCGGGT
>NZ_JBHXBG010000321.1:0-1384 GCF_042726755.1 Promicromonospora sp. NPDC060271
GACTCGGCGTACCTGGTACGCCGAGTCAGGTCCGCAGGCACCACTTACGAAACCTGCCTTGGTCGACCCCCGGCTGGACCCGCTACCGCCCGGCGGTTTGGTCGAACCACTTGCACTCACCAACCTTCCGGTTGGTAAAGTAGCGGGCATGAACTCGAAGACACAGATCCTCGACGGCGCCCTGGCCATGCTCCAGGACGGCGCCACCGTCTCCCTGGAGTCGGCCGCACGGAAGGCAGGGCTGACCAAACCGGGCGTGATGTACCACTTCCCCACAAAGGAAGCCCTGATGGTCGCCCTGCTCGACCGGGTGGTCGACGACTGGGAACGCGACCTGGCCGCCCGCCTGCCCGGGCCGGTGGATACGGTCGCGCCCGGCGCCCGCGTCCGCGCCTACCTCGACTGGGCGCTGGAGTGCGAGGTCGACCAGGGCGACCTCGTCATGTTCGCCGACCCGCGGCTGCGCGAACAGCTCACCACCCGCTGGGTCGAGCGGATGCGTCCCTGGCTCGAGGTGCCGGACGACCTGCCGCCGGACGTGCGGGCGCGCCTCGTCGCCGTCCGCCTCATCGCCGAGGGGACGTGGTTCGCCGAGGCGCTCTGCGCGTTCCCACCCGAAGCCGAGTCGCGTGACCGCCTGCGCGACCTCGCCCTGGACCTCCTGGAAGGCATCGCATGAACCTGAAACCCTGGCTGCTGCTCGCCGGCGCGATCGGCAGCGAAGTCACCGGCTCGCTCTCGCTCAAGGCCGCGACCGACCAGCCCGCCTGGTACGCCCTGGTCGTCGTCGGCTTCCTGACCGCCTTCACCCTCCTGGCCCTGGTGCTGCGAGAGGGCATGGCGCTGGGCGTCGTGTACGGCATCTGGGGCGCCCTCGGGGTGGCGCTCACGGCAGTTCTCGGGGCCGTCCTCTTCGGCGAACCACTGACGGCCCTCATGGGCGCCGGCATCATGCTGATCATGGGCGGCGTCGTCACGATCGAGCTCGGGTCCCAGCGGGCCGTCGCCCGTGAACAGCAGGAGGTGAGGGCGTGATGGCCTGGGTGTTCCTGATGGTTGCCATCGTCGCGGAGGTGTCGGCCTCGCTGTCGTTGAAGGTAGCGACAGAAGGCCGCAAACGCTGGTATGCCGTCGTCGTGGTCGGATACCTGACGGCGTTCACTGCCCTCAGCCTGGTCCTCGACCTCGGGATGGGCATCGGCGTGGCCTACGGGATCTGGACCGCCTCCGGCGTCGCGCTCACCGCGGTCGCGAGCAAGTACCTGTTCGGGGAGCCCTTCACGAAGGTCATGGCCGCGGGGATCGCCATGATCGCGGCCGGGGTCCTCCTGGTCGAGCTCGGCGCCGGCCACTGAGCGGACTCGAGCGGGGCGGGCGGGTGCCC
>NZ_JBHXBG010000322.1:0-1373 GCF_042726755.1 Promicromonospora sp. NPDC060271
GTCCGGCGTCGGCCACACCCCTTCCCGCTGCCGGACGGCGGGGCCGGGCTACCGGTCTTCTAGCGGGACGTCCGGAGGAGGACCACGTCGTCGTGCTCCAGCCCGCCCACCACGTAGGTTCGCTTGCCGATCACCTCGAAGCCGTGCTTCCGGTAGAAGGCCTGGGCGCGCAGGTTCTGCGCGTTCGTGGCCAGCCAGTAGGGCAGGCCGGGGCCGAGCTCGTCCGCTGTCTCGGAGGCCGCGCGCATGAGCGCCCCGGAGACGACGCCGCCCTGCACGTCGGGCAGCACGTAGATCTTGGACAGCTCGACGTAGGGGGCAGGACGCCCGCTCGCCTCCCGAACGGTCGCGGCTTCGGCCGCACCGTCAGGGGTGCCGACGATGACGAGCGCGTAGCCGAGCAGACGCACGCCGTCGTCGTACACGAACAGCGCGTGCCGGTCGCTGGTCGCCCACTCACGAAACCGCGCGGGGTTCAGCTTCTGCGCGATGTGTGCCGCCATCTCGGGGCGCGAGGCCTCGGGCGGGCACGCCAGAGGGAAGGTCAGGGCGGCAAGCCACGCGACCTCGGCCGCGTCGTCGGCGGTAGCCCGGCGTACGACGCCGGACGTGGTGGCCGGCTGTGCTGCGGCGGGCTCGGTGGGCTTCGTGGGGCCGGAGGACGCGGCGCGGGACTCGGATGTCACCGTCCGAACGTAGTACGAGGCGGGCAGCGGCGATCAGGAGGCCCGAACAGGAAAATGCCGGTGCGGGACAGGGAAACGAGGGGTGGGTCAGCCGCCGTCGGGAGGCGCGGGAGGTTGGCCCACGTGTCCCCCGTCACAAGCCTCGCACCAGGGGGCGTCATGGTCTGTTCAAAACAGCTTCTGACCTGCGGAAACGGGGTGTGCCGCAGGCCACTCCGAGCGAAGTGGCGTCCACGGGGGATCGTGTGTAATGTTCTCCAGGTCAGCCCGACGGGCAGACGGACACCGACCGGAAACGGACGGGTGGCCGCGCCGGGGTTGAAACCCACATCGCAGGACCGGGAAGCTTCGTGTTCCCCGGAACAGGATGTGGCGCCATATTCAGCAGGCAGATGCAATTCCTTCGTTTCTGAGAGACGGAAGCGAATTTGATCGGCTGAAAGAATGTGGTAGGTTATGAAACTCGGAAGTACTTCGGATGGTCGAAGAATTCTCCCGGCTGAGAGGCTGGCGGGGATTTGGAAAAGTCCGAAACAGCCTGGTAAGTTACAGGCACTGCCCCGGACAGGGAAGTGATCGGAAAGATTGCGGATCTGACGGTGTGCGTCGGTTGTTTGAGAACTCAACAGTGTGCTTGATAGTCAATGCCAATGTTTTAACCCCTGTGCGGGTGTGGCCTTGCTGACC
>NZ_JBHXBG010000323.1:0-1333 GCF_042726755.1 Promicromonospora sp. NPDC060271
GTCCGGCCGGTTCTCCGAAGTAGTCGCCTCGATGCCGGACAGGCGCTCTACTTCGGCGATCGGCGCGGGGAGACTGAGCCGGAGCTCGTGGCGGGCCGGCTCGGCCGGGTCGGCGGTGCCGCCCACCGGCTGCCAGGCGAGCACGGTCACCTGGCCGGTCGCGGGATGCCGGGTCACCAGGTGGTCGACCCCACGCGCGAGGATCTCCGGCCCCATCCGCGCCATGAAGGCGTACAGGTGGAAGGTCGGCTTGCGCACCTGCCGGTGGGTCAGCAACCCGAACCCGCCGTGGAAGAACGACGCCGGAACACCCGCCTCCTCGAAGACGTCGCTGAACGTCCAGTAGGAGAACGAGTCGGCGTGCTCACCGCCCTCCGCGAGCACCGGGGCGAGGTAGGCGGCGTTGTACGCCGTGTCGTGCACCGGGTTGTCGGGACGGTAGCTCGTGTTGAACTCGGTGATGTGCAGCGGCCGGTCCGCGAGCGCCGTCCCGGCGAGGATCTTGCGTGGCCTGGCGAACTGGTCGAGCAGGTGCTGGGGTCGCTGGAACGTCTGGTAGACGCCGAACGGCACGTGCTGGGCGGGCCCGGAGCTGTAGGCGTGCACGGAGAGGAAGTCGGCGGGCAGGTCGCGCGCGGTGACGAACTCCGCGAAGGGCTCCCACCAGTCGTCCGCACCCGGGGAGATGGCGGGGCCACCCACCTGGAGGGACGCGTCGACGTCCTTGACGGCCCGGACCGACGTCTCGTAGAGCCGGAAGTAGGCCGCCTGGTCGGCGTCCTTCCAGAACTGAGGAAGGTTCGGCTCGTTCCACACCTCGACTGGCCAGGTGCGTACCTCGTCGAGGCCGTACCGGTCGACGAGGTGCCGCAGGAGCGCCCGCACCAGGCTCGCCCACTCGGCGTGGTCGCGGGGCGGAGTGACGTTGCCGAGCCACCAGAACACCGTCTGGTCGCCGGACGCGAGCCCGCTCGGCATGAACCCGAGCTCGAGGAACGGCTTGATCCCGAGCCCCAGGTAGGCATCGATCACCTGGTCGACATAGGTGAACACGTAGGCGGTGCCGCGGTGCCCGCCGGCGTCGTACGGCCGGTGGACGGCGACGTCGTCGTGCAGGAGGCCGTGGCCCCGGATGTACCGGAAGCCGATCTCGCGCTGTACCAGGGCCAGGGAGTCCTGGTAGTCCTTGCGCAGCGCCAGGCCGAACCGGCCGGTGCCGACACAGGTGCGCCAGGCGTCGCTGAGTGTTCCGGCGGCCTCGGTCGGCACGATGGTGCGGGGCACGGATCTCCTCTGTGGTTCGGGCGGGCCAGGCGGGCGGGCCGTCGGTGAC
>NZ_JBHXBG010000324.1:0-1307 GCF_042726755.1 Promicromonospora sp. NPDC060271
GGTCACTCAAACGACCGATCTCGCGGCAACCGACCGAAGTCATTTCTTGCGCCGTGCAAGGGGCCGAACTCAGGGGTTAGCTGGCGGGCAGTCGAGGATCGACCCGAGCATCCCGCAGCACGTCCGGCGGGATGCGCGCGGTGATCCGCTTGAGCATCGCCGGGACATCCTGTTTGTCGGATGCGCTGACGTTCTCAAGGGTGACGCCGGCTCGCCGGATGGCGTCGGCGCGAGCCTTCTCGGCCAGGTATTCCTGCGCAGGATCGTGACCGGGGCGAACGCCGTCCTGCCGATACTTGACCTGGCCGTCGAACTCGATGCCCAGCGCCCACTGTTCGTAGCCCAGGTCGGTGTGGAAGAGCCCGGCGTCGGTCTGCACAGGCATCTGCGTGGTCGGTCGAGGCAGACCGGCGCGGAGCAGCTCATAGCGGACCCAGGTCTCCCAGGCGGACTGGGCGCCGTCGTCGGCCAGCTCGATGACCAGCCGGGCCTGTTGGATCCCGCGCCGGCCGGTCTGGGCGTCCAGCACCGCGAGCAGTTCTTCTCGGTCGGCGCCAAGGGCAAGGGCCGAGTCGGCGATGACGAGCGCTTCGAGCGGATGCAGCGTGCGCGCGCAGTCGACGACCGTGCGTGCGAGTGACGTCACCGGCAGGCCTGCCGCCACGTCGATGTCATCGGGCGCAAGGGTCCACGAGTACCGCCTGACGTCACCGGCCGCGTGGCCGGAGGCACGGTAGCGCTGGTAGACGTGTGTTTCTCGTGGCGTCTTCCAGACGAAGCAGCCAAGCAGCAGCGCGGCCGTCGCGTGGCTGAACACGTGCTTGGCTCTGAGCTGGGGGTGCAGCGCACGGGCGCGGGCGAGTGCCTTGTTGCGCGCTTCCCGCGCGGCTCCCGAAGGGCCGTCGACGCGGATCTCTTCCGGGGTGCAGTACGCACCGCGTCGAACCCTGAGGACCTCACCGGCGCGCGCTTTGGCGGCTAGCTTGTTGCGGTTGTGCTCGAGTGCGAGGGCGACCGCTGGGATTTTCACTTCGACCATGGAAAGACGATGTGTCATCGCTGGCGGCTCGATTGACCGACGCCGAGCGAGCTGTGCACAGACCGCGAATCCACAGGGACCTGGTCGCACTCGGGTCGTTGAGCCGCCGTCCCCCGGGCGCCGCGCCGGCGCAATAATCTTTCGGCTCGGCTCGGCTCGGCTCGGCTCGGCTCGGCTCGGCTCGGCTCGGCTCGGGTGATGTGAGGCGGCGAGCGACTTCGGTCCGTTGCACGGGGCAGAGATGACTTCGGTCGGTTGCTCTGAGATC
>NZ_JBHXBG010000326.1:0-1201 GCF_042726755.1 Promicromonospora sp. NPDC060271
CCTCCTCGACCATCGTGTCGAAGTCGGTGGCGCGTGGTGGCGGTCGCGCGTTCCGGAACCGCGCGGGTCACTCCGGGCAGTGCTTGTTGACCACCAGGACCGGGCATGCCGCGTGGTGCAGCACCGCCTGGCTCGTCGAGCCCAGGAGCAGCCCGCGGAACCCGCCCCTGCCGCGCGACCCGAGAACCACCAGGTCCGACGCGGTCGAGAACTCCGTCAGCAGCTCAGCGCCGGTACCGTCCAGCACGATCCGCCGGATCCGCAGACCGGGGTTCTGTGCCTCGTACTTGTCGACGAGGACGTCCATGCCTGCCCCGATGTCGGCGAGCACCTGCTCACGGTCGATGTTCGACGGCAGCCATGCGAGCATCCCGCTGTTCCCGACGGGCACGCCCGTGACCGCGGTCAGCTCAGCGCCCCACGCGTTGGCCTGCAGGATCGCGTGCTGCAGCGCACGCTCGGCCTGCGGCGACCCGTCCACGCCGACGACGATGCGGCGCACCTCCCGGATCTCCGCAGACTCCGGCGTCGTCGTGCTCGTCTCGGCGTCCGTCGGCGCCCCGGAGCCCGGCACGTTCCAGGAGACGCCCCTGTTCGCCTCGGCACGCAGCGGGACCACGACGACCGGGCACCGCGCGTGCGCGGGCAGCGCGGACGACACCGTGCCGAGCAGCCGCTCCGTGAACCCGCCCCGGCCGCGCGTGCCGACGACGGCCAGCCCGTAGTCGCCGGACAGCTCCACGAGCACGCCCGCCGCGTCGCCGGTCGCGACCTCCGTCGTGGCGCGCACGCCGGCGTCGGCCACGCGCGCCTCCGCCTCGGCGAGGACGGACTTGGCGCCCTCCTGGATGGTCGTGTCGTCGAGGGCGGCGTATCCGCCGTCGAGCGACGCGGCCGTGAAGGACGGCAGCGAATAGCTGCACACGATGTGCAGCGCCCAGCCCACGCGGCGCGCGTAGGCGGTGGCCCAGTCCAACGCGTGCAGGCTCGCGGCCGACCCGTCCACCCCGACCAGCACGACCTCGGATCGCGTCATCGCAAGACCTCTCTTCGCCCTAGCACCATTGCACTCCCACGCTACCGGCGACGCGCGCGTTGTGGGTAACCAGTGGCAAAAAGACCGCAGAAAGATGGCAAAGCAGAGATTCGCGAAGTAGAGCGCCTGTCCGAGGCTCCCTGGCGACACCAGGGAATTTCGGAC
>NZ_JBHXBG010000327.1:0-1129 GCF_042726755.1 Promicromonospora sp. NPDC060271
GTGCGGTCGCACCCGGCGCCCCGTAGGTGTTCCCCGCCTCCCACAGCCACAGCGAAAGGCCCTGATGCAGCTCAGACCACTCGGACGGACCGGTATGACCGTGTCCTCGTATGCCCTCGGCGCGATGATGTTCGGTGCGGCCGGCAACCCGGACCACGACGACTGCGCGCGCATCGTCCACACGGCCCTCGATCACGGCATCAACTTCATCGACACGGCGGACATGTACTCGAAAGGCGAGTCCGAGGAGATCGTGGGCAAGGCGCTGCGTGGCAGGCGCGACGACGTCATCCTGGCCACCAAGGGACACTTCGCGCTCGAGGAGGGGCCGAACCGCAGCGGCAACTCGCGTCGCCATCTCGGTCGAGCGGTCGAAGCCAGCCTGCGCCGCCTGAACACCGACTACATCGACCTCTACCAGGTCCACCGGCCCGACCGGGAGACCGACCTGGAGGAGACGCTCGGCGTGCTCACGGACCTCGTTCGCGAGGGAAAGATCCGGACGTTCGGAACATCGACGTTCCCGGCGCACGAGATCGTCGACGCACACCGCGTCGCCGACTCGCGCGGCCTGATGCGACCTCGCACCGAACAGCCGCCGTACAACCTCCTCGCCCGGGGCGTCGAACGGGATGTCCTGCCCGTCGCCCAGCGCTGGGGGATGGCGGTACTGACCTGGAGCCCGCTCGCGTTCGGCTTCCTGACCGGGCGGTACCGCAAGGACGGGACCGTGCGCCCGGAGGGCCGAGCGGTGCTGCGGCCCGCCTGGTTCGACCCGGCCGACCCGGTGACCGCCCGCAAGCTCGACGTCGTCGAGGAGCTCGTGCGGGTCGCCGAGGAGGCGGGCTGCTCGTTGCCGGAGCTGGCCACCGCCTTCCCGCTGGTCCATCCAGCGGTGACGTCGGTGATCATCGGCGCCCGCACGCTTCCGCAGCTCGAGGCGACGGTTGCCGGGGCCGGGCTGCGGCTCGACGACGCCGTCCTGGACCGTATCGACGAGATCGTCCCGCCCGGGACCAACGTCTACGAACCGAACGGGGCCTTCGACGCCCCGCTGCTGGCTGACCCGGCGCCGCGTCGGAGACGGCCGGCCGAAAGGGGCGCCAGCGAGTTATACCCGCCCCCAAGG
>NZ_JBHXBG010000328.1:0-1046 GCF_042726755.1 Promicromonospora sp. NPDC060271
GCCCGAGCTGCCGACCTCCTGACGTTCTGCCGATCACCCGCACCCGCCTCGGGTCCGTCAGGGTCGGGCAGCGGCGAGTGCGTCCGTCAGGAGGCCGACCACCGCGCGCAGGGCCGGCTCGTCCGCGTGGTCCGGGTTCACCTCGGCGCAGACCAGCGCCCGCAGCCCCTGGCCGGCGCCGAGCACCCGCAGCGCGCGGTCCAGGGTCGCCGGGTCGAGCCCGCGTCCATAGGTCGGGATGTCTGCGGCTGGAAGCGTCAGGTAGTCGAGGACGTCGGCGTCGAGGTGCAGCACGAACGGAGCGTCTCCGACGGCGGCCAGGGCGCGGCGCGCGGCATCCTCCGGATCGGCGAGCACCTCGTCGGCCGGGATGCGCACCGCCGCGGGAACGTGACCGTGGGTGTCCTCCTCGCCGTCGGAGTACCCGAAGAACACGAGGCGCTCACCGTCCAGCAGCGGGCGCCGGTGCCCGAGCGCGGCGAGCGGTTCCCAGGTGCCCGGCAGGTCCAGCAGGTGCGCGACCCCCATCGAGTCGAGGATGGGTTCGTCGGGGTGGTCGGGCAGAAGCTGGAGATCCTGTCCCCCGTCCACGTACACGAGCGCCACCTCGGGGTGGCGTTCCGCGACCGCGGCGACGACGCCGATGGTCACCGTGCACTCCCCGCCCAGCACGAGCGGGCGCTCGGCGCGGTCCAGCACGGCCCCTACCCGTTCGCGGACCTCGTGCAGGCCGGCGGTGACCCGCTCGGCGTCGTTCGGCTCGTCCGGACCACGGTGCGCACGCCACGTGGCCGTCGGCAGGTCGCCGTCGTCCCGGACGCCGACGCCCGCACCCCGCAACGCGTCGAGCAGGCCCGCCGCACGCAGCGCAGCGGGCGCCTTCTCGAGCCCACGTGAGTGTGCCGCAGCACTGGACGGCACCCCGACAACGGCCCAGCTACTTGTCGATACCATCCGTCCAGTCTGCCTGGGGACACTGACAGTCGGCCGGACGGCCTGCCGAAGCAGAGCGCCTGTCCGGGTCTCCCAACCAGGGAGAACCGGAC
>NZ_JBHXBG010000329.1:0-1002 GCF_042726755.1 Promicromonospora sp. NPDC060271
CGCCCCCCCGGCCGTTCGGAGCGCAAATATCCAGCACTCAACGGGCGGGTGATCTTTCTGCGATCTGCTGTTTTTCGGGCTTTTCGCCGGTTTTCAGCCAGTACGTTGCCCGCATGTCCGACGACGAGCGCGCGCGTCCCGCCGCTGAGCTGAACCCCACCCCTGAGCCCGACCCGGCGCCCGCCGCGCCGGAGGGCGACCTGCCTGGCGGTACCGAGCCTGCGGCTGCGACTGGGCCCGCGCCTGCAACCGAGCCCGAACCTGCGACTGAGCCCGCGCCTGCCTCTGTGGCTGCTGTGGAGCCGGAGGCTGCGCCTGCCGATGCGTCTGCTGCTGAGCCCGCCCCCGCACCTGTATCTGCGCCTGCCTCGGAGCCGGAGTCCGAGCCCGCAACCACTTCCGAACCCGCCCCGCCGAAGGCGCTCGACAAGGCGGTGTCCTTCGTCAGGGCCAACGTCGCGGCGGTCGTGCTCGCGGTGCTGCTCGTCGGCGCCGTCGTGTGGGCTGCGCTCGGCGCGGTCTCGGCCGGCGACTGGGAGTCGCGCGCCACGTCGCTCTCGGCCGAGCTGGCGAGCGCCGAGCAGAGCCTCGCCGACGCCGAGGCGACGATAGACGGCCTGGAGACCGCCAGGTCACGTGCCGAGAGCACCGCGACAGCCTGCATCGGCGCGATCGGCGACGCGGACGCGATGCTCGAGGTCTCCGCGAAGCTGGGCGAGAAGAACATCACGTACGTCGAGGGGCTGAACGACTTCATGGCCGCGATCACCGCGCGTGACCTCGCGGCGGTCGAGACGATCGGCGCGGAGATGGACAAGCTCACCCTGCAGATCGCTGACCTGTCCGCGGACCTCGAGGAGCACATCGACGCGTACGGCGACTCCGCCGAGGGCTGCCACGTCGACGACGCCCAGGACGTCTGAGCGCCTGAACGGTCCGCTCGGCTCCGGGCGCCCGCCCGGAGCCCCGCGGGTGAGCCCCAGGCTATTATAAACAAAACCC